>JASLFF010000653.1 GCA_030150795.1 Terriglobales bacterium
CCCTGGGTCTGGAAGCTGTAGGACTGTCCAGTGCGCCGGTCGTCAAGTCGCATCCAGTGCGCGCCGCTCGCGTCGCTTTATTGCATACTTGGCTGAGCACCCAGACGGAAGGCTGGTGGCGTCTGGCTCTGGACCAGATGCAGATTCCCTATAGCTACATCAACACGCAGCAGGTTGCGCGCGATGACGACCTCCGCTCCAGGTACGATGTAATCCTCTTTCCGCCCACCGGCCGGGGCGATACCATGGCAATCATCAATGGCCTGCCGATGAGCTGGGGAAACCCGCTGCCGTGGAAAAACACACCGGAGACGCCGAACATCGGCAAAGAAGACTCGACCGAGGACATCCGTCCCGGGCTGGGATGGAACGGGGTCGAACATTTACAAAACTTTGTTCAGCATGGCGGCGTACTGGTGACGGTGATGAATACGGCAAGCCTCGCGGCCGATCTGCGAATGGCGCCCGGAGTAGCAATCGAGCCGCCGAAACAAATGAAGATCGTAGGCTCGATCCTTAAGTCGGTGAATATGGATGCTGCCAGCCCGATCGCATACGGTTTTGGCGACAACTTGCCGGTCTACTGCGATAATGGCCCGATCTTCAACATCTCAAATATTGCCGGAGGCCGCATCGGCCCGCGCCGTTTGGGTTCAGAGCCGGGTCCGCGCCCGACGGGACGCGGCAGCGCGGAAGATCCTGACTTCACTCCGGGGCGTCCAGGCGCGGAAGCTCCGGAAGAGCCGCACGCAGAAGCCTGGGAGGCCCAGCCACTCACTGACGAGCAGCGCCGCAACAACTTTGCAGTTATTCCTCCGGCCAGCCGGCCGCGTGTGATCTTCCGCTATGCCGATGCGAAAGATCTGCTGATCTCAGGATTGGTGGAAGGCGGGAATGAGATCGCACAGCATGCAGCAGTGGTTGACGTGCCGGCAGGAAGCGGTCACGTGGTTTTGTTTTCTACGAATCCCATCTATCGCGCGGAGACTATAGGCAGCTATCCGCTGGTGCTCAACACGATCCTCAACTTTGACAGCTTGAACGTGGGAAGAAAACTTGCGGAAAAATAGACTGTGGCGGCCCATCAATATCAGCCTGCGAATTTTGGGCATTTTTATCTCTGTGCTTTGATGCTGCACTTTCAGTTTAAAAATAGCCTGGATCACGGGTGAATCTGCTCGAATTTCATCTCGAAAGTAGCGATAAGAGTTGCTGACACAAAGACAATAACTCTATTTCCGTGAGCAGATCCTGTCGTGTAATCCTTAAGTGGTCACCCACGAATCTCGATCCAGCCTTTAGCAAAAATCAATCCAACAGCGGGCCAAAGCCATCATCACCGGTACCGCCACCAGGGTCACCGCCAGGATCACCGCCGGCACCAGGATCACCGCCAAAATCTTGATCCCAATTATCAGTGAAATCAGAAAAATCAGAATCGGCGTCGGAACAGTCAGTGACGTCTGCTAAATACAGCAGAGGGGCTTCGGATAATTCCAAGATAACTTCACCAGATGTAATGCGATTTTCTGGATCGATGTTCATATTTCTTCCTATCTACTTCGCTAAGGCTGCAGTGGATGTATTTTGGTAAACGGCTTGTTGCCCAGCGCCAGGACATCTTTTTGAAATACAGACGTATCATTCTGTTTCAGTCTACGTCTAAAAGTGCCGGCTGCCAGCTTGCGCGCATTGTAATACCAAAACTTATCGGCATCAGAGCGCGGCACATCAGCGCCAGCTATTGCCTTCACCGAGCGATGCTGCCTGAGAAAAGCTAGGATGTCGTTGCGATCAGGGCTTGGCGTTTGCATCAACGGAGCCAATGAAAGCGCCTCATCGCGCTCGGCATTCCGGCGAATCGAAAAATGGTTGACTAATCCCTTGGTATCCGGACCTATGGCTGCCCAATCCGAGAAGATGACGGCATCTAACTGCATCTGAACTAACGTGGCTGAACGTATCTCCTGGGCCAAAAAACCGTGAAAGGCTGTAACATTCAGCCGATTGTCTATGGTAGGTCGTTTTCTCTGTTGAAAACGCGACGGCGACCAGTTGAAAAAAGGGCTCACCAGGCGCGATTCGCTTTTGGGCAAAAACTGCGATTGCCCGCTCATCAACTGCTTAAGAGGATGCGAACTGCGATAAAAGAATGAATGAAAAGAGTAGGCGCTTGACGGTGTCGTTATCGACCATACGACGCTAAATGCCTTGATTACAGGACCGCTGACATTTTGAATTAAAAACGTCGACGGCTTGATCAACTGAAATGCGGAACCGTCCAATCCCGGAAACAATTTGTTGGTCCGTTCATGGAATTCCGGGTCTTTGGATCCCGTGACTTTCACAAAACGGTCCCCGACACGCAAGCTTGCACTCAAGGATGATATAGATTCCTGAGAAGATTTAAGTCCCAGCGCGGAGCCGCTCAGGAGAAGCCCTCCGCCCATCAGCATTGTTCGACGTGAAAACCCTGATCTCAGGTTCATGAATTTCATCTCCGCGCGCTAACCGACTCTATATTCCCGCCCACTGGGGGAATGTTCTTTTGTTTGGGGCTGCTTTCAGTAATTTTATGTCTGGGAGGCAGCAGCTTGAATGACGTTGCAAGTATCTGCGCATCGCCAAGGAGCATAAGCATCACCAGCAGCGTAAAAGCGGGCTGTAGAACGCGACCGGCAGCTTCGGAAGCCGCGCCTGCCATGGGCTGCGGCATGGCTTTTTTGAGAACAAAAAGACCGCCGCAAAAAATTACAAGCTTCATAATCTCAACAGCAAAAGTTTCCCATTGTCGAGATTCCGCCAAAGTGATCAGAACCCACGTACCGAGGAAGACAACTGGAAGCAGGCGAAACAACTGCCGGAGCACGCTCTTCTGTATGTTCGGGGTGTTGGTCATAAGTGTACCTACTTCATGCAACAATGGATGTAGAGATACGCGACGAGCGAGTTGAAAACCAACCACATGGATGCAGTGATCTCAGCAATGTCCAGACAGACCGCCCCTACTACTATGCCAG
>JASLFF010000795.1 GCA_030150795.1 Terriglobales bacterium
TCCTGGGTCATCCGCTTCACGGAAAAAAACTCTTCCATATAACCGCGAACAATGGACGCTGGCATGTCAAGATTGCGGGCGCACTCCGCTAACTCGGCGGCGGTCTTGCGTACGTTTCCGCTCACACCTTCTTTGACCACTTCTCCAACCGATCCGCCGGGCATGGCTAAAACCGGCGCTCCACAGGCCATGGCTTCAATCATAACAAGGCCAAAAGGCTCGTCCCACTGCACGGGAAACAGCATGGCTCGAGATTTGCCCAGCAGCTCAACCTTGTCTTCCATTCCCACTTCACCCACATACTCAATGAATTTGCCATCCACATGCGGCTTAACCATGGTTTCCCAATAATTTTTGTTAATTGGCTGAATCTCGCCAGCAATCTTGAGCGGAATACCCGACTTCTTGGCGATTTCAATGGCCAAGTGCGTGCCTTTAGGCGGTGCAATTCTGCCGAGAAAGCTGAGGTATTCCCGCTTGCCGTCGGGCACGGCATACAGCGATGGGTCAATTCCGTGGTGAATGGTTCTCATGTCCGGCATGCTCAGCTTTTCCCGCTGAAAGTCACTGATTGTGACGTAAGAAACATCCGGATACGACTGGTAAAACTCCCCCAGCGACTCGTCAAGAGCATGATGCACGGTGTAAACCATGGGCACATCAATAAACCGGGAAAAACTCAAGCCAGGAGCACTGTTCACATGAATCAAATCGGCGTGCTCCATGGCCTCTTTGATGGCCCAGGCAAAATGGTTCAATCCTTTCAGAGAAGCTTCAACTTCATGCTTCAACGGCCACTCGCCTTCAGGATAGAGCCAGCGCGTCGGCGCATCGACCGTGGATTCGCCATTGGTATAAACAACCACTTCCACTCCCTGGCGCTGGAGTCCGTGGGCTAATTCTGCAATGAATAATTCCGTACCACCGTATCTTTTCGGAGGCACTGCAATGAACGGTGGTGCAATAAGGGCTACTCTCATAGGGTTTAAATTGAACAATACAAATAAGATGCGGAATCCAACTCTGGTGACGCGAAAAACTGATTTCTGCTGGCCGATAATAGAATTTGGCGCACTTTTTCACTACGCACCTTAGAAATGCGCGGAATTATTCTGAAGTTGAGGTTGAGTTATATAAGTTTCCAATTAAGTCGCGGTCAAAGCGCTCGGTCTCTTTACAAATTGGGCCGCGATTTCCACAGCGTGCTCAAATTCTTGCGCCCGCACGTCACTGGTGTGCGCGGCATAGACACGTTTGCGCGCAGCCTGGCCAATGCGTCGAAGCTCGGAGTCGTTATAGTTTTGCAAGTAGCGAACGATGTCGTCACTTCCTGTGGCCAAAAGAATCTCGCGGCCAGGAGTTAAAAAGGTTTCCAGTCCCGGCCAATTGTCGGAAGCAATAGCTGCACCGCACGCCGCGGCTTCAAACAAGCGCACGGAAGGCGAGTAGCCCGCCAGCACCATCTCTCGCCGAGTAATGTTCAAGGTGATTCGCGACGAGCTATAAAGCTGGGCATGATGGCGCGGATTGAGGTGCATGATGCGTTCCACGTTCTCAGGCCATTCAATGTGCGAAGGATACTGTGGGCCGGCGACGATGAATTTCCTCTCAGACAATTTTCGCGCAGGAGTGCACAGCAGTTCTTCTATCTTTGGCTGGCGATCCGGCGCGTAAGTTCCCATGTAGCTCATGTCGCAGGCAAACCTGGGATCAGCGGGAAGCTCACGGTGCTTATCCGGATCGACCGAGCAATATAACGGTACTGCGAACGGCGCTCCAAAGTCTTCTTGAAGATGCTGAAGCATTGGACCGCCAGTAAAGCTGAAATAAATGTCCAGCTCAGGCAGATGAGACTTAAGCAGATAATCAGCGCGGCCATATTCACGCAAACTGCGAACCGTGATCGGCGTGTCAATATCGTAAAAGGCCTTGACCGGGACATTTGACGCCAGTACTTCTTCCAGTGCGGCGATGCCGTCAGGGAAATAAGAGCCGACCATCGCGACATCGGAATCGCGCAGCTCCGTCTTTACGGCGGGAAGAATCTCTTGCCAATCTTCAAAGATCTTTACTTCACAATACTCAGGATTGGGCAGGTCGCGATTGTTCTGGTACCACTCGACATTATGCTCGAAAAATATGATGTGATGGCCACGACGATGCAGTGCCTGGCACAGCGCACGGAACGTTGTAGCGTGTCCGTTACCCCAGGACGATGTGATCGAAAGACCAAAAATAGCGATTTTCATAAAAAACAAGCAATTAGCAATTAGCAATTAGCAATTAGCTTTTGACACGTTACGCCAAACCGCAACGCCAACCACCAATCTCTTCAAATCAAGGCACTACTGATCGATCCTGCCGGCACATTCGCAATAATCGCATTCACTTCCCTGGCACGCAGAGCATACGTATGATCGCGCAAAGCCCGCGCCCGCATGTTCTCACCAATCTCCCTTGCCCTGTTGGCAGAAATATTGCGCAAGCAGGAAACAATCTCTTCTGCGCTGCCTGCTACCAGTATCTCTTTTTCCGGGGCAAAAAACTGTTCGATACCCGCCCAACGGTCGGTAATCAGGCACACGCCGGAGCCGGCGGCTTCAAAGACGCGGGTCGGAGGAGAAAAACCTACACCGGCCATGGAGTCACGATTGATATTCAGCACCATGCGCGCGGAGCAGTTG
>JASLFF010000698.1 GCA_030150795.1 Terriglobales bacterium
CGGCTGGGGCGATCCTGAAAAAATGCGCGCCGATTTTGCCAACCGCGACCGGACCCTCCAGGATTTCCGCAAGCACCAGGAAGTAGTGCTCTGGTTTGAGCATGATCTTTACGACCAGTTGCAGCTTATTCAATTGCTGGACTGGTTTGAGCAGCAGGACCTTGAAGGCATCAACCTTGATCTGGTCCAGATCGATTCCTACCCTGGCGTGCGCCCATTTTATGGACTGGGGCAGCTGAGCGGGCCGCAACTGGCGCGGCTGTTTCCTATGCGTAAGCGAGTAACGCATGCGCGACGCAGCATTGCCACGGAAACATGGCGCGCATTCCGTGCTGACGATCCCACAGACCTGGCGGCAATCGCACAACAAAAGTTCGATGAGATGCCATTCCTCGCAGCGGCGCTTGCGCGTTTTCTTGAAGAGTATCCTGGGGCAACCGATGGGCTTTCCCGCACCGAACGCCAGGTCCTGCAGGCCGCTGGCGCAGGCA
Source organism: Terriglobales bacterium (assembly GCA_030150795.1). The sequence continues at coordinate 492 of JASLFF010000698.1, forward strand.
AGCACAAGAGAGCCGATATCTACATGGAATCCCGCAAGCATGAAGATGTGCCCTGGGGTGATCTATCAGTGTACTTGCGGCTCGCGTGGCTCACGGCTGGTCCTAACCCCGCGCTCATCGAGTCGCCAAAGAATGAATTCACGATTACCGACGCGGGTCGCCAGTTGTTGGAAGGCAAAGCTGATTGGATCAAGCTGCAAGGCGGTGTCGATCGCTGGCTGGGCGGCGTTCACCTGACTGGCGAGCAGCCCAAATGGCGATGGGACAATGAGAAGAAGACCCTCATCAGCAATTGAGCGGCGAGAGATCATCACATCACGAGAGCTGGTAATTTGAAATATCGGAATTGACGAATACGGGATCTGATCGTTGCTAACTGGCCAAGAGCCAATAGCCTAAAGCCAAGAGCCTTTGCCAGCAACCAGCTGCTAGTAGCTGCTACCTCAAATGTCCCGGCAGCGTCTTGGCCACATCATTGAAAATCACCACTGCGGCAAACAGCACCAGGAACACAAACGCCGCCTGATAGACGCGTTCCTTCACTTCCTGCTTGATGTCGCGCCGCATCACTGCTTCCACCAGCAACATCAGCATCAGGCCACCATCCAGAATCGGGATGGGCAGCAAATTAAAGATGGCCAGGTTCAGGCTGATCAACGCCATGAACTTCAGCAGTGAAGGCATGCCCATTCTGGCTGCTTGGCCTGAATAGCGCATGATCCCGATGGGGCCGCTCATCTGCTGGATCGAATTTTTGCGCTGGATCAGTTTGCCCAGCAATTCAAAGATCAGCAGGGAATTGCTCTTGCATTCGTCATATGCCGTTTGCACCGCTACCGGGAAGGGAAGCTTTTCTACCTGCTCCATGCTCACGCCAATGCGGTACTTCTTCTCCGTGGTATCAGGTGACCCCACCAGTTCACCGGGAATCGCCAGAGTCAGGTTCTTGCGGTCACGGAGAATGGTCAACTGCACCGGGCTTCCCTTGGCTTCCTGCAATGCTCCCAGCAGGTCATCCACGGAATGGATAGGTTTGCCATTCACTGAGACCAGCACGTCGCCGCTCTGGATGTGGGCTTTGTCGGCAGGCAGTCCCGGCTCGATCATGCCCACCACTCCCGGAGGATCCAGGCCGACATCGCCTTCGTGGTCCTTCCCGGCGGACACCGGCACCAGCGTCAGATCCAGCATTTTGTCGCCGCGCAATACCTTGACTGGAACCTGTTGGTTCGGGTTGATGCTTACGCGAATCAGGAATTGTTCCCATGTGGGATTATCAATACCCTGCACGCTGGCGATCCTGTCACCTACCTGCAAGCCGGCTTTTTCCGCCGGAGAGTTGGGCGCTACGAACACCACATCGACGGGGGACTTGCTGAAAGCGAAATACTCATGATGGAACGTGTAAAGGACGGAAAGCACTACAAAAGCCAGGATGATGTTCATCGCCGGGCCGGCAATCGCCACCAGAAAGCGCTGCCAGCGCGGATGGCTCATGAACTCGCCGGGATCGCCCGTCCGCGCTTCCATGGGATTTTCGCCGGCCATCTTCACGTAGCCGCCCAGAGGCAGAAGGCTGATGCGGTAATCGGTGTCTCCGCGCTTGAAGCCGAACAGACGCTTGCCAAAGCCGAGGCTGAAAACTTCCACCCGGACTTTGAACAGCTTGGCTACGGCATAATGGCCGAACTCATGGACAAATACCAGAATGCCCAAAACAAAGATGAATGCGACGACGCTGAGCGAGAATAACTGCATAATTAATGAATGACGATGATTCGATATTGTAACTTTAATGCGCCGCGGTCCGCTACCTGGCCACATGACGCGGTAATTGCTCATGAGCCAGGCTCCGGGCCTGGGCGTCAATGGCAAGTACCTCTTCTATAGATTCAGGATGGCGGTCTGGCGCTTCACTCATTGTGCGCTGAACGACCTTAGAAATATCGGTAAAACCGATTTCCCGTTTTAGGAAAGCCGCAACCGCGATCTCATCCGCCGCGTTGAGGGCAATTGTCTTCGATCCTCCCGCAGCCGCAGCTTGATAAGCAAGGCGCAGGCAGGGAAATTTGTCAGGATCGGGGGGCGCAAAATCCAGCCGCTTCAGGTCCAGCACGTTAAAGCGCAGATCGGATTCAATGCGTTCCGGGTACGTCAGCGCATAAAGAATCGGCAGGCGCATGTCCGTGACTGAAAGCTGCGCCAGAATGCTGCCGTCATTGAATTCAACCAGAGAGTGAATGGTCGACTGCGGATGAACAATGACCTTCACGCGCTCCGGCGGCATGTCGAAAAGCCGGCAGGCCTCGATGACCTCAAATCCTTTGTTCATCAGCGTGGCCGAATCAATCGTGATGCGCTGACCCATCTTCCACGTGGGATGGTTTAGCGCCTGCTCGACCGTGATCTTTTCGAAATCGGATTTCTGCGTATTGAGGAACGGCCCGCCGCTGGCCGTTAGCCACACGCGTTCGACTTCATTCATTCTTCCGCCGCGCATGCATTGATGCACCGCGTTGTGTTCGCTATCGATGGGCAGCAGCGGCTTGCCTTGTCTGCGTGCTTCCGCGGTGATCAACTCACCTGCAGCGACCAGACATTCTTTGTTGGCCAGCCCAACTGCTTTGCCT
>JASLFF010000719.1 GCA_030150795.1 Terriglobales bacterium
GGGCAAAGAACGCGGCCGTGAGAACCTGCAGGCGGTGATTCGGCAAGCCACGCAGACCGCGCGCGTGGACGCGTCCGAGATTCAGCATGTGTGCATCGGGATGGCCGGAGCTTCTTTGGCTGAAGCGGTTCACTGGGCGCAACAGACCATCCGCGAGCTGATGCCAGAATCCACAATTTATGTCGCGGGCGACCACGTCATCGCGCATCGCGCAGCGTTTGGCACGTCACCGGGCGTGCTGGTGATTTCCGGTACAGGGTCGATTGCTTTTGGACGCAACCAGAACGGAGAAACAGCGCGAGCCGGCGGCTGGGGGCCAAACGTGTCCGACGAAGGATCTGCCTTCTGGGTCGGCAGGGAAGCCGTGACCGCCGCGCTGCATGCATTTGATTTCGGCAAGAGCAACGGCTTGCTGGCCACGATTGCCGATTGCTGGAAGGTCGCGCCGGAAGAGGTAATCCGGCTGGCCAACAGTTCCGAACCAAGATTTCCTGAACTGGCTGGCCCGGTAGTGAACGCCGCAGAGCAAGGTGATGCCAGCGCACGCTCGATTACTGATCGGGCGGGTAAAGCGCTGGCTGGGTTGGCGAGTGCAGTTATCAATCGGCTATGGCCGGATGGAGGCGTGGTTCCGGTGGCGCTGGCGGGCGGAGTGCTTCAGGGATCGCCGCTGGTGAGGCAGGCATTTAAGGAAGCCATGAAAGCGGAGCAGCCACAAGCTGCAGTGAGCTTTGCGTTCGTGCGTCCGGTGCTGGGAGCGCTGGAGATTGCCGCGCAGCGCGGAGTGAGACGATGAGCGAGTGGACTTCCCACGACAATGAAGGCTTGCAGGAAGCGCCGGAGCAGCCTGAACCGCCGCGCGTCCGCAGTGAACACAAGAAAATAATTCTGCCAGCCGATGCCGACCTGGAGCGGCTGGTGCATGACTCTGCTCCGGAAATGCTTGCCGCTGTGGCCGCCGACGCGCGGCTAACAGAAGACCTGGCGCTGGCTTTGCTCAAACACCCCGACCTTTCCCGAGAAGCGCTGGAAGCGCTCAGCAAGAATGGCTCGCTGATGCGGCAGCGCAAAGTGCGCATGGCTGTGGCGACGCATCAGCGCACCCCGCGTCATGTTTCAGTACCGACTATCCGTCATCTCTATTCATTTGAGCTGATGCAGGTGGCGCTGCTGCCTTCTGTGCTACCGGATGTGAAGCGCGCAACGGAAGAAGCGCTCATCAGCAAGCTGGCGAGCATTTCATCCGGAGAACGAATTACGCTGGCCCGGCGCAGTTCCGGCCGCGTGGCGGCAGCGCTCCTGCTCGATAAGGAAGAGCGCATCATGCAGGCCGCGCTGGCCAATCCACAGATGACGGAAGTTTCAATTGTGAAGGTGTTGAAAGCCGAGCACGGCACAGAATTGCTGGCGCCGGCGGTTTCACGCCACCAGAAATGGTCCTATCGCAATGATGTGAAAGCCGCGCTGCTGGGCAACAAGAACACGCCTTCAGGGCGATTGATTCATTTGGCGGCCGAGCTGCCCGTCAATTTGATTAAAGATGTTTTGCGGAGCGGTAGGCTGAGCAGCCAGGCGAAGAACAGTTTGGTAGCAGTGCTGGAGAAGCGTGGAGTGAGAGCGTAGTGACTGCAAACGAAAACCTTGAAACACGGAGGAAAGGAGGAAGATTCCTTTATCCCGAGCGAAGAGAGGGATCACTATAGGTACGATATTTGTCAGGAATAGGATCACTATAGGTACGATATTTGTCAGGAATAACGGACCAAGTTACACAGTTTCCAGAGCATTCAGTGTTTCGTAGCGGCAGGGTTCCCTCCCCTTCGGCAAGCTCAGGGTCGGGATTGAAAATCAGGTGTAGGCCTGGTACCCATCGTCCCGCCCGGGCACAATCAACTCATCGAGCTTCAAAAATTCCTGCACCACTTCTTCCGGGGCGCGCTCCATTTCATGCACTGATCCCACAAAGATAGCTTGTGCTTCATGCAGAAACACGATGCGGTCGGCCAGTTTCTTGGCCAGGCGCATGTCATGCGTCACCACAATGCTGGTGAGCTTGAGCTGAACTTTCAGCTTCTGGATTAAATCGCCGAGTAGCTGAGCCATGAGCGGATCGACCATCGTGGTGGGCTCGTCATAAAGAATGCACTCCGGCTGGGCCGAAAGCGCCCGGGCAATGGCGACGCTGCGCTTCATCCCGGTAGAAAGATCGGAGGGAAGAAGATCGCGCATCGCTTTCACGCCCACCATGTCCAGCAGGCCGTCGACGATCTGATAAATCTGCTGCTCGTCGAGGTCGTGGCGTTCGCGGAGCGGGAAGGCGACGTTTTCACCGACGCTCAGTGAATCAAATAGCGCGCCATTCTGAAAAACCATTGTGACTTTCTTGCGGATACGCTCAAGCTGCGCTTCGTTAGCTTCAGTGATGTCCTCAAAGGCGACGATCACCCGTCCGGCATCCGGCTTGAGAAACCCCATGATGTGATGGAGTGATACCGATTTTCCGACGCCGCTGCGGCCCAGGATGCAAAGCGTTTCGCCGGGAAAAACCTGAAAGCTTACATCTTCAAGGACTTTGTGATCGCCAAACGCCTTGTAAACATGCTGGAACTCGACGTACGGCTTGTTTTCCGAATTAGGGTGCTGGGAAAGATTGCTCATTTGTCGTGACCGGAGAAGCGGCGCCGCGCGCGGGCCAAGTCCTCAGGCGTGTTTAGATTTTCAAACATATCAGCGGCGAAGGCAAACTGGCGCATCTCTGCTTCTTTGATGATGAGCGTCCGGTCGCGGGGAAAGAGCGGGACAATCTTGTAATTGCCCTGGCGCAACGCCTGTTCCGCGATGGAACGAAAATCGAGCGAGTAAACGGTACACAGCGGCTGTGTGTAGTCGTCAATTTCCGGCGTGGTGACGATCGCGCTGGAATCGACCGCCCGTTCTGCCAGGTAGGAGAGAAATTCCGGCAAGAGAAAAGGCGTATCCACGGCGATGATCAGGTTGAACTGGGTCTTGGAGCTTGAAAGCGCAGCATGGATTCCGCTCAGCGGCCCGCATTCGGGGAAAATGTCTTCATAGACAGGCCCCAGCGCGCCATATAGCTCACGTTTGCCGAGAATGGCAACGTCACGGCAGACCCGGCGCAAAACCGCCAGGGCATGCTGTAACAGCGTAAGGCCATTCAGTGTGACAGCGGCTTTGTCCTGGCCCATGCGTGTGCTCTTTCCACCTGCGAGAACAAAACCGGAGAGCTGCGAGTGGACCATCGGAGATGATTCTAGCTTGCCCGTCGCAAAAAATAAAAAACCAGGGACGCGAGGCGCGCAAAGGAAACTTCCGTTCTTCCTTTTGCGATCCAAGGTCCCTGGCGGCGTGCTTTTGCCTCGACGGGAAGCTATTGCACGGTAATGGTTCTTGCTGCTTTGTAGACGTTGCCTTTGCTGTCCCAGGCCTGGAATACAACTGAATGGGTCGCTTTGGACATGCTTACTGTGGCTGCAATTTTGTTGGTGGAGGAGGAAGCGACACTGACGTTATCCACGTAAATCCTCATGAAAGTTGTGGGAATGGGTGTAGTTGCGCTCGCTGCCACGTTCACGCTCGGTCCAGTGACGGTTGTACCGGTGGGAGAAGATATCTGGATGGGGCCGACCGAAGTTGCTGGCCCGGTGTTGCCCACGAAGAACTCACGCATATCTGGCGCTGTATTGGCGGCAGCCGGGAAGTTGGCTGTGGTTCCCAGAGCTTCCAGCATGGTGCGCAGAACGCTGGGATGATGGTAGGTGGTCACAGACTTGTAGCCGGCTTTCACCTGCGGGCCAATCATTGCCACGACAATGTGTCCGCCGCATCCGGTCAATATGGTGGCGCTGCAGCGATTGTCGGTGCTCAGGTCGGCTTCATCGGCCCAGATGATGAGCACTCCGTCGCCGCCGGGCTGGAAGGGCGCAGTGGCGAGCAGCGGGCCGATGTTGGACTTGAGCCATTGGTCGGCGGTCGAGAGGCAGGCGCCCAGATTTGTGCCGCAATTGTGCATGTCATGGTCGCCATCGGGCGTGATGAAAGCAAAATTTGGCAACGTACCGTTGGCAATGTCGGTAGCCATCACGCTGGTTGAGACGTGGTGCATGATCAGGCTGCTATTGGCCATGTCAGTGAAATAGGGTAACGGAGCATGGCGCTTCATGTACGCGCCGGAGTAAAGCCCGGTATAGCCAGCAAAAGGTAACGTTTGCGCGTAAGACTTGAAAGTCATGCCGTTGGTCAGCAGGTGGCGCTCGATATTATCGACGTTGAAAACCGCCAGAGTATCGTTATTGTCAGTAAGTTTCTGGCCTGACGTCACGATCAGATAGTTTTCCAGGGAACCGTGCTGATTGGAGTAAAACTGCGTAGCCAATCCGCCCTTATTGATCAGGCTATTCAGGTAGGGCATGGAGGCGCTGCCGACGATGTGTTCATAACTGCGGTTTTCTTCCGCCACAATGTACACGTGTTTCGAGCGGGGAACTTGAGCGAACGCGGACACGCCGATAAACAGCGCCAGCGCTACGGATATCTTTCCTGCGATGGTTGTGAGTTTTGATCGGTTCATCATGCACGGCAATATGCGGGAATCCGGCGCGGCAAGAAATCGGTGAGGACGCTTAGGGCCCGTGAGAGCCTTACCCGACACAAAACCAAGCAGAGTAGCTGGATTCAAAGGCTTTAAGAGCTTAAGACGTTCTAATAAAGAGAGATATTGGGATGAAACACATGGTATTAGGAGGAACTAAGGCGGGCAATAATTTTGGCCTGCGTCAGAGGGGAATCTAAGGCAGAGACTCTGGATTTCAAAAAGCAGAGACTCTGGTTTTGGACGGAAAGTCTTAGGGGGCCTTACTGCCGAGATCCTGCCTGAGTTGTTAGTTGATTTCCAATCCCATGATGCGGCCTGCTCCATCCAATTCCAGAGTTCCTTTGCCCTGAAGCACAGAGTCGCCGTTCATGCCGGGAACGGTGATAAAGACCTTTTCTTCGATCAGTGTGGCGGAGTGGGTACGATTGAGGTATTCAAGGGACCTGCGGCTGCGGCAGGGCTCCGGCAGGCTAAAAGCTACATCGGCCAGCTCGCCGGTTTCGGTAACGGAAATGGCGACTTCCACCAAATGGCTGCGTTCAACGTCACGCTCTTCATCCGTGGGATCCAGAGTGGGCTTGAAAGAGACGTAATAGTGGAAACGCTCTTTCTCCGGATTGTAAACGCCACGCGCGACTCGAAGGGACATAAGAGAAACGGAATTTTTATCACATTGAGGGCAATTGGGCCACTCATGGCAGTCCCCAGTCAGGAATGGCCCTTCTTCGATCATCCGATCACGCGCGATCACCCGATCTTGCTTACGCTCCCAGCTTCTCAAAGAACCTGATGATGCTCTCAATCCCGCGATAGAAGTTGGGGATGTGGAACTTTTCATTCGGTGCATGCAGATTGTCGTCGGGCAGGCCAAAGCCCATCATCACGCTGGGGATTTTGAGGACGTCCTGGAAATCGGTCACGATGGGAATGGAACCCCCGGAGCGGATGAAGACCGTATCTTTTTTAAAGACCTCATGCAGCGCCTGGGTTGCGGCTTTGATGAAAGGATTATTCGTGCCCACCACGCAGGCCGGCCCCTTGCTGAAGACTTTGATATTCGTCTCAATGCCTTTGGGCGTGAGCTTCTTTACGAATTTGGTGTACTTCTTCAGTACGTCGTCCGGGTTCTGATTTGGCACCAGGCGCATGGAGACCTTGGCAAAGGCGCGCGCAGGTATTACCGTCTTGGCGCCGGGAGCGGTAAAGCCGCCGGGCATGCCGTGGACTTCGAGCGTCGGACGCGCCCATGTGCGATAGAGCACGGAGTAGCCGGGTTCTCCGGTCAGCACTTTTGAGCCGACTTCAGTCTTGCGATAATGCTCTTCATTAAAGGGAAGCTTTTTCCACGCCTTGAGTTCGTCTTTGCTGGGTTCCTTCACGCCTTTATAGAAGCCGGGGATCAGGATTTTGCCTTTTGAGTCTTTCAGCTTGCTGATGATCTCGATCAGAGCAAAGAAGGGATTAGGCGCAGCGCCGCCGTACATGCCGGAATGCAAATCCGTCTTTGCGCCAACTGCTTCAATCTCGGTATAAACCAGGCCGCGCAGGCCGACGCACAGCGTAGGAAGGTTCGGCGCGAACAGTTCTGTATCGCATACCAGAGCGAAGTCGGCTTTCAATTTGGCTTTTTGCGCGCGGATATAGGCTGCAATGGACTCGCCGCCGACTTCCTCTTCTCCCTCGAAGATGCACTTTACGTTGACCGGCAGTTTGCCGCCGTTGCCGCGCATGAGCGCCTCAAGGGCTTTAATCTCCATCCAGAGTTGGCCTTTGTCGTCCACGGCACCGCGGGCGTAAATATTTTCATTGCGCTCAGTGGGCTCAAACGGCGGCGTCAGCCATTCATTGAGCGGGTCGGGCGGCTGAACGTCATAATGCGCATAGCAGAGCACCGTTGGCTTACCTGGCGCATGCAGCCAGTCGCCGTAAACCAGAGGATGGTTCTTGGTGGGGATGACGTCGACGTTTTCCATGCCGATGCGGCGCATCTCGTCGGCCACGAACATGGCGGCGCGGCGGACATCTTCTTTGTGCTCCGGCGCGGTGCTCACGCTGGGAATGCGTAGAAGGTCTTTCAGCTCACCTAAGAATTTCTGCTGGTTTTCGCGGGCATAACTGACTGCGGATGAAGCCATATGCGTCCTCCGGGACAGATGAATGAACCGTTCAGTATATCGCGTGGGGCTACTTATTCGGGGGCTTCACCGCAGTTTCAATCCAGTATCCCTTACGCGCATTTATTTCATACGCTGACTTGTTTTTGACTTTCAGCGCAAGCGCATGGAACCCCGGATGGGGCGACTGGGGACGGAAGCTCAGGAAATAATAGTTCGGCACATCGTTTGAGATGGTTATCAGGTGTTGGGCCAGCGTTTTTTCGTCTTTGAAGGCAAAGTACTCGCCACCCGTGAGTTCCGCCACTGACTTGGGCACATTGCGCTTGAGCCCGTCTTTTGCGGCGAGGAACGCCATTCGCGCCAGCCGCAATGGCGGAAGCAGATCACCAGCGCAGTCCAGTGCCTGCGCGCCGCGATTGCCATGCGCATCCGGGTCGGCCTTGGGATCTTTGCTCATACAGCCACCCGGTTGGTAGGGTTTGCCCGAGTAAGGAGTTCCTCCCGGCGCGGGGAGCTTGGACGCCTGGTGCTTCACCGCGGCTCCTGTGGTCGAAAAGCCGAAGCTGTAGATTGCGGTGTTTGTTTCTTCGACTGCGCGAACAGCGTCCTCAAGGCCCGTTTGGCTGCCGTTGTCCGCAGTCTCACTAAAGAGCAGCACGGCGCGGCGGTAAGACGGCGGCTGGGCGCCCAGCAGACGAATACCAAAATCGAGCGCGTCAAGAATGGCTGCGCCGGTATCACCATCCTGGAGCGCGGCCATTGCTTCGGTCGCCGCATCCGTCTCTGCGGTGAAGTCCTGTTCGATGCGTGGCTTGCTGTCAAAAGCGATCACGGCAACGCGATGGGGCACACCGCCAATCACCGCATCGAGTATCGCCCCCAGATTGCGATAGTCATGCAGGTGTGCCGCGCCCTGACCTCCGGTTTGCACGATGACGGCCAGCGCCAGTGGCTGCCCGAGCGCGCCTTCTTCAATCCGCACCGACTGCGGAACACCGTTATCCGTAAGGATGAAATCTTCAGCGGTGAGCGAAAATACCACTTTGGCTGCCTTGGTCTTTACCAGTACAGGCACAAGCACAAGATTCGAGCGCAAGCTGAGGGTGGGCACTTGAGAGTCGGGAAGCTGTGTTTGTTTGCTCTGAGCGCTCGTCGTCTTGACTGCAAAAGAAAGCGTGAGCGCAACGATAAAAGCGAGTTTCAAGCGATTCGTCCCTGAGACCTTCCTATATCAGTAGGTACGCTTCCGAACCAGGAAATTGCAAATAGTTATCAAGAAATGGCCTTTCGATACTTAGTTAATTCTGATCGATGCCGGCGAGCTGGCGAGCTTTGGACCATTGCGCGGCAAGGTCGAGTTCAGCGGTCCACTTTTCGATGTAGGGAAGGTCGAGTTTGTGCCGGCATTTTTCCAGAACAACTGCCGCGTCCCGTACCTGGCGCTCTGATTCGCCCATTTTGGCCCAGTCGAGCTTGGACACGATCAAATCCTCCGCGCTGATCACCGATGTAGGCACTCCTTCGAAGATAACGGCTAGGCGGCGTTGAAACGCTTCTTCATGAAAAGGAGCAGCTTTCTTCAAAATAAAGTCAATTTTCCAACCGCTGGTCGTGTCAAGAACATTGAACATAGAACGGTGCCGCTGAGCATCAAGGGCATCTTGCAGCACCGCGTAATACTGCTCCCTTGGAAGCAGTTCAAGGAGCTTTTTCAATTTATCGGCTGTTGCTGAAATGACGATATCGAGATCGTAGGTCGCTCTGCCTAATCCATAATAAGCGGCGGCGATTGAGCCCGTTATCATGTAGGGAATTTCGCTCTGCTCCAGTCTTGGAACGATAGAGCGGAGCACTTCAACGTAGCTCATCAGAACCCTTGCGGTGCCCTGCCAGGAGGAAATAACGAACGCAAAAATTCGCGGGTAACATTGTCTTCCGGCCAGTCCGGATGCTCATCGCGTATGCGTTGCTTCGCCAGTTCATGAACGTGGTGACTGGCTTCGAATGCCATAAGAACACGCTGCTCTCCAGACATGGAATCCAGGATTCGCGATTGCATGGCTGCGATCTCGGGCGTGGTGTCGAAGGGAATCACAAGGTCATATTAGCATGCTGCTGCGGGCGTAAGGTCCTGGGACTCCCAGACTTCCTTACGCCCTCAACAGGATTCCATACTTGCTCCTGCCTTAGTTTAGCGCTGGCGCGCTACGCAATAGAACGCGTACATTGCGCGTGCTGTTGAGCCTGGTCGTTACGCTCCAATCGATGTCGCGCAAAGCGACGGTACCCTTGTTGGCGCCTGAGATGTACAAGAGTTGGTTTTGATCGCGCCAGTACTGAGTGGCCGGAAAGACTGAGCCATCGGCCAATGCGAACAACGTCACATTCGCCGGCCACGCGATGCGTGGAGAAGGCCCAGCGTTTTCCTGAGCCGGGATCGCCACTGAGTCAGTCACTTTGGCCAAGATGGCCTGGGCCGGCCGGCTTTCCAGCGTCAAGTCCGCCGGAATTGCAGAAACCGCCTGATTGTCCGCGTCGATCACTGTCGCCGACGCCGATTCCGCATTCGCCGTGGGCTGATAGTTCATGGCTGTAAATGCCCTGGGTGGCGCGACGGGAGATGGGGTAAATGAACTGGGCTGCTCGCCAAAACGACGCCATCCGGGGGTTGGCGGCGGCAGGGTGGATTCACGCACTACGTGGGCGATGACCAGGTCATCCATTACGCGCAGCGTGACCTGAGCTTCACCTTTGAGCGTGGGACGAGGTCCGCGTGCAGGAAGAGTCAGCACTTTCCAGGGCCAGAGCGGAGGCAGCATCCACTCGACAGTATCTCGCGTGGCATGGCCGTGGCCGATGATCTTTCCGTTCCGGTCAACGTTAAAGCCGGAGACTGCAATCATTTTGGCCGCGAGAGGCACATCGCCATCGGGCAGGCCGATGCGATCAAAGGCCAGTTTGAGGTAACCCTTGCCCACGAAGTGGCCGGGGTCTTTATCGGCTTCCAGATGTCCTACGATGTAGCTGCCGCGCGGGAACACCGATTGGCCAAACTGCTGCATGGCCCGCGGGTGGCAAAGAAATGGATCGCCGACACTGACCGTGGCGGAAGAGAACTTGGGCTCGTCAAGCGTGCACGTCATTAAAGTTCCCGCTGGAACTACGATGTCACGGGTTACTACGACTCCCCTGGTCGCGAAATTGTCCGCTGCCTGGACGGTTGCTGCCACGCCCAGAAAAAACACCACGAGCATGAGGTAAAGTGGCCTGAATTTCATGCTGATTTCCTCCCTGAATGGGGCCCAGTGCCTGCACCGGATCTGGCAGGTGTTGATACGCCGGAGGCGCGCCTTGGTTTGATTCCAGCTACTCACGTTTCGGTTGCTTTTAAGCAGAAAGTTCCAAAACGGGAATCGAAGGAGCGGTCATGCGATGAGCACGCCGCATCCCAGGAGAGAAGCTCGCCGCCAGGAATGCGGTCGACGCCTGAATCCAGAGTACAAGTCGAATGCCAAACCCACAGCTTTAATATTGCTTGAGTACTCAGGATTTACCGCCAAGAAGCTCCCGCAGAAAAGCAGAGCTGGTGGAATTCCACCACCGCTCTTGGTGATTTTCAGCCAAAGAAAATTCTTAGACAAACAGCAGCAAGTCCATTTGCAACGTATTGGCCGGCCCGGGCGGAGAAGTGAGCCCCGTTGAGATTAACTGTCTATAATAAAAGCGTGAGCTCCGATTTCGCACTCCACAAAATGGCCGAAGCCGATTTCCCTACGCGCTGGGGACACTTCCGCATTATGGGTTTTGAAGGCCATTTCGGAGCCAACCCCGCAAGTCCTGGTTCACAAAATCAGAGTCTGGCAAATAGCGATCGCCGCAAGGAAGAAGCTGTAGCACTTGTCTTCGGAGACATTCACGCTGCGCCACCGCTGGTGAGGATCCATTCGCAGTGCCTTACCGGTGACGTCTTTGGATCGCTGCGGTGCGACTGCCGCCAGCAATTGGAAATGGCTTTGTCGCTGATTGCTCAGGCCGGAGCAGGTGTTCTGCTATATGAGCTGCAAGAGGGACGCGGGATAGGACTGATGCCCAAGCTCCAGGCGTATCAGTTGCAAGACAAGGGGCTTGATACGGTGCAGGCGAATGAACAACTGGGATTCAAGGCCGATCATCGCGCGTTTCAACTGCCGGCGGAGGTACTGAAAGCGCTTGGATTGAAGCAGGTCAGACTGCTCTCCAACAATCCGCAGAAAGTAGCGGCTTTGGAAGCCGCAGGAATTGAAGTTGTGGAACGTGTGCCGTGTGAAGTGGAGCCTCACGCCGCTTCTGAGCGTTATCTCAACACCAAGAAGGAAAAGCTGGGGCATTTGTTTACGGAAAGATAGAAATCAGCACTCAGCCATCAGCACTCAGCCAAGCGTTCACCGCAAAGGACACGAAGGACGCAAAGGAAGACAAGAATCCGAGTTCAATTTCCTTTGCGATCTTTGCGTCGGTTGCGGTTATTTCTTAGCTGATTGCTAACGCAGAATCCTCATCAACTCTTTCTTCTTCCCCGAAGGTAAATCCATCAGAGCTGACTTCACCAGCGCGCGATAGACCTCGCTTGCTCCGGGCACGCGCTTTAGTTCTTTCAAATGACGACGTACGGTGTTGATGTCGCCGCGCTTAATGGGGCCGCTGAAGGCTGCCGCTGCTCCGCGCTCGGCATAGTTCTTGATGGTCTGGCGTAGGATAGGCGCCATCACGCGACGGGTCTGGCTGGCGGTGAGTCCTGCGCCACGCCCCACGCGTTCCGCGGTTACCAGTGCGGCAACGATTAAAGGCGAGGAAAACGATCCCAACGCGTGGTAGAGCGGCTTGGCTGATTTCTTGATAGCGAAACTTTCCGCGCCCAGATCACGAACAATTCTGCGAGCCGCTGCTACAGCATGGCTGTCACCTTCCACCGCAAACGGAACTTCTTCCATTCGTGGCGTTGCCCCGGGAACAAACGTCATCATGGGATGCAGGGAAGCGGTGCTCGCGCCTTTGCGCTTCAGCGGCGCGAGCACATCACTGCTGAGCGCGCCACTGGAATGAAGAACGATCTTACCGGACCATCCAGGTTTGCGTGCCAGTAGCTTTGCGGTTTCGGTCAATGCGTCGTCGGTATGGCAGATCCAGATTATGTCTGAACTCGGACCGGCGTCGCTGAGGGACAGCGTGCGCGCTTCCAGAAGTCGGGCGAGCATT
>JASLFF010000029.1 GCA_030150795.1 Terriglobales bacterium
TGATGACCTGCGCGGCAGCGCGAACGCCGTTCCAGTGGATTCCCGCATCGTCAGCCACCACCACAAAGCCATTGATGTTCTGCGTCTCGGCCAGGATTCGCGCCAGCAACTCGGCTTGCCTGGGATCGTCTACGTCCTTGCTCATGGCCGGACCAATATCCGGCGTGAATCCTTCCTGCTGCGCCAGTTTGTCATAAGCATGAAAGAATTCCAGCGCCTGCTCCGGCGTCATTCCTTTTGTGTATTCCGGGAACGGCTGCGTGGTGATGCGCAGGGTCTCAACTTCGTAACCGGCTTTGGTAAACGCGTCTTTTGCAGCGCGCAGCATCTTTAACGCCTCAGCCACTTGCGCTTGATACGTGGCGCGATTCAGCCGGACAAATGCCGTTACCGTGCGTATCTTTGGGCGTGCCTCGGGCGGCACTGCATTGGTCGCAATGGATGAAGTGACCAGCAGGAAAAGCAGGGCAGCGGCAAGGCGCTTGAGCATGCGAAGGAATCTCCGCCTCGCATTCTACACAAGCAAGAAACTTGCTACTGCAACATTTCCGTGCCGTTGCAGTTTTTTACGATCATTTCCTGCATGGCGTCACTGACGCGGGTAAATTCCAATCCGTAGCGAAAGCCTTCGCAGGTGCGGATGACCGCATCCAGCCTGGCTTCAGTGGAGGAATAAGGAAATGTCAGTTCCAGGCGCACGGCTGTGCCGACCGGGATGGAACATGGAATAAATGCGCCCAGCCCGCCGCGGCTCAGGCTGTTGGCCCTTCCAAATGCGAAATCATTTTTCCCCTCATTGGGAAAAGAAACCTTCAGACGAACATCAATTTTATGGCGCGACCAGCGTCTCGCGGCCGGGCCCTGTTCAAGTTGTGACATGGGGAGTTCCAATTATTTATTTCCGTCGTCTGCTTGCATAGATATTCGCCACTTTGCGCAAAAACTTCAACGGTACCGCCGACATATGTACTTTTGCTGACAAGAACGACCCCATCGCGCAACTGGGCTAACGCTCGCCGGACGGCTCAGCGCGAATTTGAGTATGATCGCCGCTCCATCTGGTTGATCAGGACGTTCCACATGTCAATATCGAGCTGGAACTGATGTTTCAGCGGCGACTGCGTGCTATCGACAAACGCCAGATTGGTTTGCATTTGTGCCACCAGCGCGCGCATTTTCCTTATGTCATCGCGCTGCGCCTGAGCATCATTGCCGCGGTTATTCTCCAACTGCCGGATTTGCGCATTTTCCGCAGCGCCGGCCGCGGCGGCTTGTGAGCCGGAGGCCTGCGAGGACGAGTTTGGCGTCTGCTGGACCGCGCCCAGCAGCGTGACCGAGAACAAAGTTATAAGAACTGGCTTAAATGACATTGCGCCTCCTGACGATTGATTCCCAATCGTAAACAGCCATCCATCGGCGCGCAAACCCCAAACCTTTGCTGGGAACCGATTGGAGGAACCAAGACGAGAGAAGCTAAATAATAGTGTTGCTTCGCGGGCGCCATTTTTCGTCCACAGTCACGGCCACGATATTTCTTGTAGCTTCCTCCACGATTTGATTGACGCTCGCTTTTTGGTGCTCATCCTTCTGCATTTGAAGGATCTGGATGCGCTGCTCCAGTATCACTCGTCGTTCGGGAGTTTGTTCGAGGGCCCTCTGCGCTTCAAGCCGCAACAAAGTTTTGCTGTAGAACTCAGTGGCCAGGGGCATCCATATACCACCGACAATCTCAACGGCAATCTGCTTTAAGCGAGAGACACCATGCGGATGTACACCGGATCCATCCCATGTTCCGAAATCAACCGCGACCTGCAGCGTTCTCGCGAGAGCAGCCACTGAGCCATCCTCGCTGTTGTGACGCTCAACAAGCCAATCCACAGTATTGTGCTGCCGTGGACCGTAAGGAAATGCACCCTTTTTCCAATCCTGAGGCGCCATTACGCCCATCCCCAGAATGCGCTGGACGCCCTTTACGGCTCTCGACGTTTCACAATAGGAAGGCAGGCTGCGGCGGTTGAGCGCCACATGGGCGGGAAGCACGTGCGCAAAAGGGTTCTCCACAGTGCCTTGTCCTAACTGGTACAAGGCGCGGTGTACGCTCAAAGCGGGTCGAACGGGAATCGATTTATGTCCATTCAACCATGTGCAAAAAACAACAGACTCCGTGACGCCAAAGTTTCTTAAATGAGCAGCCACACGGGCCAACCGCTGAGGGTCATCCAAACGACACAGGCTGTTCCGGAGCGTTGCCACATTCCCAAGACTCTCATGTCGAAACAGTCTGTTCCCACGCCGGAATATTCCGAAACCACGATCTCCCATATCGGCCTCCTTGGTTCTTGCAGGCGATGAGTATACGACTTTGGTGATCTTATGAAATGCTACAAATCAAATTCCTGATTCGGGAAAAGCATTGAAATTCGGACTCCTTCCGCGCCTGACGATGTCTGCAGCGGGGGGAAAAACAAACCTGGTTCAGTGTGGCTCAGCGCTGAAGCGCCTGCCATTTGAAGCACTTCTAGTGCACCGTCTTTTCGGTGATCCCATCCTTCACCACAACGCCGCCTTTCATTACAAAGCCCACGTTTTCCAGCGCGCGCACATTCTGGAGCGGATCATCGGTCACGGCGATCACGTCCGCGAACTTTCCTGCTTCCAGCGTGCCCACGTCCTTAGCGCGTCCGATGAGGTCAGCCGCGCTGCTGGTGGCGGCGCGGATGGCCTGCGCCGGAGTCATCCCAAATTTCACCATGTAAAAGAATTGCTTTGCGTTGTCGCCGTGCGGATACACACCGGCATCTGTGCCGAATGCCATCTTGGCTCCGCCCTTTACCGCGCGCTCAAAATTCTCGCGCTGTTGCTTGCCGATTGCCTTCTCTTTATCGACATTCTCTTTCGGCAGCCCAAACTCAATGGCTTTCCCAAGGATGTAATCGTCGTTATAGATGTCCATATCCAGGTATGTGCCATGTTCTTTTGCCAGGCGAATGCCTTCATCATCAATCAAGCTTGCATGCTCGATTGAATCGATGCCGGCAAGGATCGCATTCTTAATTCCCTGCGTGCCGTGCGCGTGCGCGGCGATTTTACGGCCGGCCATATGCGCTTCTTCCGCAGCGGCCTTCAGTTCTTCAAAGGTAAACTGTGGAGCCCCCGGACTATCTCCTTTGGAAAGCACGCCGCCGGTGGCGAGGATTTTGATCACGTCCACGCCATATTTCACCTGTGCGCGTACCACGTGGCGGACCTGGTCAACGCCATCGGCAATCTGGAAGTCGCGCTCTTCAGGAAACATGCTGACGCGCGTCTGCGGAGAAAAGTTGTTCAGGTCGCCGTGTCCACCGGTGATGGAAATTGGCGGGCCGCTGGCCACGATGCGCGGCCCCGGAACCAACCCCTCATTGATTGAATTGCGAAGATCAACGGCCAGAAACGGCAGCGAACCCACATCGCGCACACTGGTAAAACCCGCCTCCAGCGTTTTGCGCGCGTTCACCACAGCGGCAAAGGCGCTTTGGAAAGGCGTGTCTTTGAAATTGTAAATTTCATCATAGCGGTCAGCCCGCGCGCCAAGATGTGTGT
>JASLFF010000077.1 GCA_030150795.1 Terriglobales bacterium
GAGAGCGTGGCGCTCCCGCCGGCATTCATCGATTCAGTAAAAGCCAAACATGCGGAGATTATCGATCAACAAGACCTTCCGCGCCTGCCAGAGGTGCTGCAAAGAGCGGTCGAATTAGAAGGCTTGCGCTCATGGCTCTGGGTGGTCTTGTGGCGCAAGGACAGAATTTTGGGGGTCCTGGCCACGAGCAGTCGCGCTGCTCGCGAATTCTCACGGTCTGAACAGGGAGTGATGATTGCCGTGGACCGCCAGCTGGCCACCACGATTGAAAAAGTCCAACTTTATAACGAAACCAGGCAAGCTTATGAAGACCTGCGCCGGACGCAGGAACAATTGCTGCAAAGCGAAAAAATGTCCGCCGTGGGACAGTTGATTTCAGGCGTGGCGCACGAGTTGAACAATCCTCTGACCGCAATCCTGGGATACACGCAGTTGCTGGAAAGCGAAAAACTGGAACCGCGCATAGAAGAGTTTATCCAGAAGCTGCGCAAACAAGCGCAGCGGACCCAGAGGATTGTGCAGAACCTGTTGTCATTTGCACGCCAGCATAAGCCGCAGCGGGTACATGTGGATTTGCGAAGCGTAATTGAGGACACCATCGCGCTTCGCGACTACGATCTAAAAGTCAATAACATTGGGGTGGAGCGGGAATTTGAAGCGGTGCTGCCATCGGTGGTTGCTGATCCTCATCAGCTTGAGCAGGTCTACCTCAACATCATCAACAACGCAGCAGACGCCATGATGGAAGGCGGGCGCGGAGGCCGGCTACGCGTCAGCATCGCCACCGAAAACGGAAGCGTAGTTACTTCATTCCATGATTCGGGGCCGGGAATTTACGATCCGAAACACGTTTTTGATCCCTTTTACACCACTAAGCGCGTTGGCAAAGGTACCGGACTGGGCTTGAGCATCTGTTATGGGATTGTGAAGGAGCACGGAGGCGAGATTTCCGCGCAGAACCATCCTGCCGGAGGCGCGCTGCTGCAAGTGCGGTTGCCGGTTGCGGTTGGCGAAAAGCCGGTGACAGAACGCGAGCGCATTGTGGCGCGGCGAGAATCGCGACTGGAAGGCAATGTGCTCCTGGTGGACGATGAAGAAGCGGTGCTCGATTTCGCGCGCGAAGTCCTTAGTGCTGCAGGCTTGCAAGTTGCAACGGTTTCGTCAGGAGCTGAAGCGGTAGAGAGCCTGAAGAATGAGGATTTCGATGTCCTGCTGCTCGATAGCAAGATTCCAGGAACATGGTCAAGCGAGCAGGTGTTTCAATGGTTGGAAAAGAATCGACCTGAACTGGTGCCGCGTACCGTGTTTGTGCTTTCCGATGTATCAGACCCGGGCGTGCGCGCTTTTGTGGACGCCACGAAGATATTCTGCCTGGTAAAACCTTTTGAAGTTTCCGATTTACTTGCCGTTGTGCGCCGCGCCTTGCGCAGGGTCAGGGCGGCATCGGCTTCCTCGCACTGACCACTTGGCATAGCTAAAGAAGATCACGGACCTTCTTCGTAGTCACTCGTGAAGACTTGTTCTTCGGATCGAAGATGAGCAGACCGTTGACGCGGCGCGTCGGAACCGACGAATTCAATCCTTGCCGTACAAGTCCCGATAACGCTTTGCCTAAGGGCATCCGCCAAGCCTTCATATACTTCTTGACAAGCAAGAGAGTGGTCGTTATCGATGTCAACTGTAATTCGCATCTTCAGATGATCCCACAATAACGTGAGAATTTCGAATACCGAACTTAACGCGCTCTCGTTTTTGTGACCAGCATCTTTCCCACGCCAGGCACAGCAGCAAATGTTAATGCGGCGTTGCGAACCCATTTAGGCGCGGCCAATGCACTGCGGAGGCGAGCCGCATTGCGGAATGCAGGCGCAAAACGTTTACGATATGCGGCTTGATACTGCTGGTGCGCCTGCTCCAGTGAGCAGGATCCGCGCAGAAATGGAACGATGGACTGTGCGACCAGCGTTCCGCTTTGCAGCGCCAGCGAGATGCCATCGCCTGCGAAAGGATCGATAAACCCGGCCGCGTCGCCAGCAAGGAACATGCCCTCTGATTCTGTTACTGGTTCGCGGAAATAAAGCGGCGAAGTGGTTACTGTGGCAAACAAAGGCTGCCAGTTGCGGCTTCGGTGGAATAAGCGCGGTTCTTTGGAAAGGACATCTTCCAGCGTGTGCGCTGCGTCGGCGCGGACCATAGCGCAGGCATTGATGGAATTCAGCCCGACGGGAGTCACTCCGCAATAGCCGCCGGGAAAGAAATACAGATCGACCGTTTGCGGCGGTGAAGACTCAGTGAAGTGCGCTTTTAATCCAATCCACTTTTCTTTTCCAGCGACGTCAAATTGCGTGAGCTTTGACCATCGTCCGGTGGCGTTCACGACGGCACGCGCGATGTATGTGCTCTCCGATGTGTATACCTCGAACAACGCATTACGCTGCACTTGCCTGACGGCAATGCCTTCACAGGCTGTTGCGCCTGCATTTTGCGCTGCCGCAAAAAGCGCTGGATCCAGATCGAAACGTGGAATGCTTTGCGCGGCTGGTGAAACTGGAAGCTTGAGGGTTTTATTATCCAGAAATATTCGCGACGAAACGACCTGCGGGCAAGATTGAAACTGTCCATCTTTCAGGAAGCCGTGCAGCAATCCTAGTGACTCTGGAGAGACAAATTCACCGCATACTTTCTGCCGGGGGAAATGATCTTTTTCCAGCAGCAACACCTTTACGCCCGCACGGGCGGCGGTAATCGCGCACGCAGAACCGGCCGGCCCCGCCCCCACGACAATCAGATCATATTGGGCTGCTTCCAAACGATCACTCCCATGCGGAAAAGAAAAAACTTTCTGATCTCAATGTTCTCCGCCGACGCTACTGGCGCAAGAATGTTTCTGACTTCTTCCACGGTGTAAGCCCGTGCTACTGAAGCCGGGGCATCATGCCGCGTTATGCGGCTGCGATAAAGGGGCGCGCCAATATAGCTGAGTCCCAGGTGCAGTGGATGACGCTGGAGATCCTGAACAAGAAATGCATGGCGCGCCACCCGCAGTCCTTCGCGGACGAACCGGACAATCTCATCCGGCTCAAGGTGATGGAGAAAGAGCGAGCAGCCCACCGCATCAAAGCTGTTATCGCGGAAGGGAAGCGCCAGCGCGTCCCCGCAGACCGCCGGATGTGTATTGCCAAGATGTGTAGGAGCGCGGTCCAGAATAACCGGTTGCGACGAGATGCCTGAACGTGCCAGCGATCGTTGCGCGCGCGTAGCAACATATCCTTCG
>JASLFF010000080.1 GCA_030150795.1 Terriglobales bacterium
CTTCATTCGATAATCATAAAGCTAATTTCAGGGCGTGAGGGCGGAGAACCGCGTCTGTCCGGAATTTATAAATCTGGTAGGTCATAATAGTGAGCATGAAGCGCTCCGGAGTTGCCGATCTTCCCTTACATGGCGGCCGCGTGCCTCCGTGGCTGGCCGAGCGCATGACTCTGCTGGGCACGGCGATTTCAGAGAGTGTGCTGTATCACTACGGCGCGCCGGAGTTACTCTCACGGTTGAGCGATCCTTTCTGGTTCCAGGCCCTGGGCTGCGTCATGGGAATGGATTGGCACTCTTCGGGAATTACAACGTCAGTCATGGGAGCCCTGAAGCGCGGTTTGAATCCTCGCGCACACGAACTCGGTATCTACGTTTGCGGAGGACGAGGAAAACATTCACGCAAAACTCCTGATGAGCTTCGTGCTGTAGCCGACCGCGAGAACCTAAACGGTGACCAGCTTGCCCGCACCAGCCGCCTCACCGCAAAGATCGATAACAATGCTATTGCCGATGGCTTCCAGCTATACCTGCACAGCTTTGTGGTAAGCAAAGCCGGAGAGTGGACGGTCGTCCAGCAGGGAATGAACGACGCTACAGGACTCGCCCGCCGTTACCACTGGCATTCAGCAACGGTGCGGGATTTTACTTCTGATCCGCATACGGCAATTGTCGGCGAAAGCGTTATTGAAGGTTCAATCATGAACCTTGTAGATAGCCGTGCCAAAGCCGCGCAAGCTGCCTTGCTGAGGATTACACGCGAGAACCCCGAGCGCACGTTGCGCGATGTTCCACGGCTCGCCATGCCAGCACACCATGATGTGCGTGAAAAAGATATTGACGTAAAACGGCTGGGCGCCGTGCTGGCAGTGGCCTATGAGAAACAGCTTCGCGACTTTGCCAATCTGTTATTGCTGGAAAACCTGGGGCCACGCACATTGCAGTCCCTGGCGCTGATTGCCGAGGTTGTGCATGGGACGCCAACGCGCTTCGCTGATCCTGCGCGCTTCTCATTCGCGCACGGCGGTAAAGATGGCCATCCCTTCCCAGTGCCGCTCAAGACGTATGATGAGTCTCTCTCCGTCCTGCGCCGCGCCTTGCAGCAGGCCAAAGTTGGTCACACAGAAAAATTGAATGGCTTCAACCGGTTAGACCGCTTCACCCGCATGGTGGAAAAGCAAGGTCGGACTGAAGCCGATTTTGAAACGGCTCTGGCGCATGAACGCGCGATTTCACCGTCACTCAACGGCAGGACCGTCTTCGATGATCGCGAGCCGAAAACAAGAAAGAAAAATGAGAAGCAACTGAAGTTGTTCTAGCGTCCCGCACTGCCGTTTGCTCCATCGCAACTGTCTATGTAAACTGCACACGCGATGATGAAACGATTTCTTCTGTCCTTAATTGCTGTGCTTGCTTGCGTCCCTGCAATGGCCCAGTGCTGCCCGGAAAAACCAACAACAGAAAAACGACAGGTGCTCTGGCAGAAACTTCAGGAGGAAGTCGGGGCCATCGACAAGCAACTGGATGGCATGATGGGCCTGGCCGTAAAAGACTTGGTCTCAGGCGATACATTCTTCATTCACGGCGATGAGATCATGCCGCAGGCCAGCTCCATCAAGATCGCCGTGCTGGCGGACCTTTATCTTCAAGCACAGCAGGGCAAGCTCAAGCTGACTGATGAATACGTTGTGCGCAAAGAAGATTTAGTCAGCGGCAGTGACATTATGCTGGGCCTGACGCCGGGAGTAACGCGCCTGACGCTCCGTGACCTGGCCACAATGATGGTGGCGGTAAGCGATAACAGCGCAACTAACGTCTTAATCGGGCGAGCCGGCATGGAAAACGTCAATACCATGCTGGATGGTCTTGGCTTGCACGCGACCCGGCTGCGGCGACAGATGATGGACCTCAAAGCCGCCGGCGAGGGCCGCGAAAATGTCTCCACGCCGCACGAGATGATGACGCTGCTCGAAACTATTTATCGCGGCAAACTGCTCAACAAAGAGATGACGTCTGATTTCATCAAGGTCTTGAGCACGCACAAAGAGAGTTCTCTCCTGCAAGGCTTGCCGGATGATGCCGTGGCAGCCAGCAAACCCGGTGAACTGGAAGCCGTGCGGAATGACTCTGGAATTATTTTCGTGAAAAATCGCCCATATATCTTGTGCGTGATGACCACATATCTAAAGGACGAAAAAGAAGGCTCCGCGGCCATCCGCAAGATCGCCGCGCTCACATACAGCTACTTCGATCGAATCTCCCGCGCTTCAGAATATGGCCGCGTCGTATCGCCAAAATAGAAAAGCGAAAAGAGTCACACGAGTCCGAACTTTCTGATCGATTAAAATGAGATGGATGACTAAACGGACCCTATGGACGTTGATTGCCGCCTTATTTTTAGCCGCGATTTCGGCAGCTCAGTTCAAGCGCGTTCCGTTACAGGCTCCTGCCAATCCCAATCCGCAGTTGTACAAAGCAGACGCCAATGCCGCGCAGGACATACGGCGGGCGCTGGCCGCTGCCGCCAAGCAGCACAAGAATGTATTGCTTGATTTTGGCGGCAACTGGTGTATTGACTGCCATGTGCTGGAAAACGCATTCCACCAGCCCAGGATCGCGCCATTGCTGAACAGTAATTACATCGTCGTCCATGTGGACGTGGGCCAGTATGAAAAGAACCTGGACTTGGCAAAGAAATACCACGTTAATTTGGAAAAAGGCGTTCCGTCACTAGCGGTGCTGGATTCTCTGGGAAAAGTGCTCTATGCTACCGGCGACTTTGAACGGGCACGCATGATGAGTGAAGACGATGTAATCCAGTTTCTCTACAAATGGAAGCCTGCCGCTGCCGCCAACCCTTCTCCCGGAAAACCTTTTCACAAATAAGCAACAAATTTAACCTCTTGCCCCTTCAAGGGCTCCACGCTGAAAGTCCCCTTGCAGGCATTTTTCTGCTTTAAAGCTGTTGCAATTCCTTGCTTCTGGAGAGAGAATCCCTTGCCCCCCTTTTAAGTTCTACCCGGCCCTAAGTGTCCTTACCCCTAATTGCAAAAGCTCAAAGGAGAGCCCGACGATGAAAAAGCTACTTGTGATCGCAACAATTGTTTTATTGCCCCTGGCATTGGCTGCACAGACAAAACATGTCAAATTGACGAATGACGGTGCCTTTGCATCGCTTACAACAAGCGATTCGACTTCCAATTTTCAATTGCAAGTTTCGCGTGGCCTCTCAACCGGCAACAACACTTCAACCAACCTGGCATTCGTTTCTGTCGCCTTTTCTCCAGATCTCACTGTCTTAACGGTGTTGGAAATCGTGGGTCCCATCCCCAACAGCTCATTCGCCGGCGACAACACGAAAAATCTCACGCTTAACCTTGATCCCAGCACGCTCGATCCCACCGTTACGACGGTAGAAAGCTGCACGCTCGACTTCACGCAACCGAACCCCACTTTTGTGTGCGGGCCGCTGCCGCCGGGAACTATCCAACTGAGTTTTCAGGAGAATGACATCCAGGAAACCAGCCTGGTGCAGACGCAGACTTCAATTATGGGTCCAGTCACCATCATCAGCCATCAGAGATCGGATAGCGGATCAGCCACTGTGCAAGGAACCGTTTTTGGCACATCCATTTCAAACTCGAATGGCAGCTCGGGCGTGAACCATTTGTCCTCAATTGAGTTCACCAGAAAATAAACTGGAACAAAGCTCCAAACTTCCGCCCTGCGCTCGCAGGGCGGATTTGCTTGCGCACACAGTTTCTTTCAACCCCCGCTCACGTGAAAATGCGAGTACATTTCTGGAAGAAATGTGGGGCCTGTAAAAAACCACGTAGTGTGCGGAAAGCAGCTAGGAAGCGGGCAGCAGGCGTTCTACTTCTTCCACAAAATGGTGAGGGCCTTCCTGCTTTGAAACCACCTTGTCCGGACACGTTTCGCGACCGAGATAGATGTGACCATCCACCTGCATCAAGACTTTCTGGTGCGGATGCCGCTGCTTGATCTCCTCGCAGAACTCCAGGCCTGGATCGGCAAAGTGGCCAACATCAACAATAACAAGATCGTACTGCGGACCGGCAGAAATCACGGTTCGGGCCGCCTCAAGATCAACGGCGGTATCAACGTTGTAGCCACGCATCCGCAGCATCAGGGCCCGCAAATGCTGTACTGTGCTATTGCCGTCGACAAGTAAAATCCGGCATTTCCGTCTCGCGGGAATCATGAGAGTACCTCTTTGGCTGATAGTGGCTACTCTCAGACTACACCCGCGTGAACAGCTGCTTATGGCCCAATCACCGTAGTACTGCCCTTTTATTTCGGGGTAGATCAAAGACAGAGAAGGCGCTGGTCGTTCAATTCTTACTTGAGCTTCTGGTTGAACCATGCGGCCACGCGCTCAATCACGTCGCGCTGGTGCGCAGGATCCACAAACATATGCCCTTCATGCTCGTAAACTACCAGCTCTGTTTCCGTGCCCAGTGTCTTGAGCGCGTGCCAGAATTCATAAGATTGTGGAGTAGGGCATTCGCCGTCGCTATCGCCCACAAGGACCAGGGTCGGCGTCTTTGCATTCTTGATGAACGTGATGGGTGAGCTCTTGGCGTAAACCTGCGGATCGTCATAAACCGATGCTCCGAAGAACGGCACCATCCATTTGTCGATCTGGTTTTCACCGTAGTAGCTCTGGAGATTTGCCAGCCCGGCGCCCGCCACCGCGGCGGCAAAGCGTTTGGTCTGCGTGACTGCCCACATGGTCATGTACCCGCCATAGCTCCAGCCGGTGATGCCCAGCCTATGCTCGTCAATGGGAGCTTGCTTAAGGGCCTGGTCGACGCCCGTCATGATGTCGCGGAAATCGCCATAGCCAAAGTCTTTGACGTTGGCGCGCGTAAAAGCCTCACCCTGTCCATAGCTGCCGCGCGGGTTCGGCATAAAGACGAAATATCCGGC
>JASLFF010000093.1 GCA_030150795.1 Terriglobales bacterium
TTGTTGTCAACGCGTGAGGCGTTCACGGCAAAGTCAATCATCAAGATGGCATTTTTCTTCACAATGCCGATCAATAGAATAATGCCGATCAACGCAATCACGTTCAGGTCGTTGCCGGTCAGCATGATCGCCAGAATCGCGCCCACTCCGGCTGAAGGCAGCGTGGACAGAATCGTAATTGGGTGAATCACGCTCTCATAGAGCATGCCCAGCACAATATAGACGGTGATCAATGCAGTCAAAATCAGCAGCGGTTGGCTTTGGGCTGAGTCTTTGAACGCCGCCGCCGTTCCCTGGAATCCGCCGTGGACGCCAGCCGGAACACCCAGGTCGCGCATGGCAGTTTCCACTACTTTCGCCGCATTGCCCAAAGGCACGTTTGGCGCAAGATTGAATGACAGCGTTACCGCCGGATAAAAGCCCTGATGGTTGACCTGTAGCGCGGTATTCGAAGGCTGGTAGCGGGTAAAGGACGAGAGCGGGACCTCGACTCCCGTCGAAGACTTCACGTAAGTATTGTTGAGCGCGTCCGTGCCCGGCAGGAGCTTGGGATCTACTTCCATCACTACGTGATACTGGTTCAACTGCTTATACATGGTTGAGACCTGTGCCTGCCCAAACGACGAGTACAACGCCGCATCCACCTGCGCCGGTGTAATGCCCAGCCGTGAGGCCGTGTCTCGATCAACAACTACATCAGCCGCCAGGCCTTTGTCCTGCTGGTCAGAGTTCACGTCGCGCAACTCCGGCAGGGAACGCAGCTTGGCCTGGATGCGCGGCGCCCAATAGTTGAGCTCCGGCAAATCTTCGTCCTGGATGGTGTACTGAAACTGGGCGTTGGACTGACGCCCGCCAATCTGCAGGTCCTGTGTGGGAGTGAGGAACAGCGTCGCCCCGGGGACCACCGCCAGTTTGCCGCGCAAGCGGTTCACGATCTGGTCGGCCGTAACTTTGCGCTCGCTGATCGGCTTCAGCACCACGAACATGCGCCCGGTATTTGCGCTGCCCTGGCCGCCGGAGAAGCCCACGGCATTATTGACCGCCGGATCAGTAAGCACAATCTTCACATATTGCTGCATCTTGTCCCGGATAGCAGGGAAAGAGATGTCCTGCTCTGCCTGGATCGCCCCGTTGAGCCGGCCTGTATCCTGCTGGGGGAAGAAACCCTTGGGGGCAATCACGTAGAGATAAATGCTGAGGGCCGCTGTGCCGATGGTGACTAACAATGTCAAAAACTGATGGCGTAAAACCACGCCCAGGCTCACGCGGTAAACCTTGAGCATTCCATCAAAAGCGCGCTCGCTGAAACGATAGACACGGCCATGCTTCGTTTCGCTCTCAGGCCGCAGAAATTTTGCGCACAGCATCGGCGTGACCGTAAGCGAAACTACCAGCGATACGGCGATGGCCGTGCTCAGCACCACGGCAAACTCACGGAAGAGCCGACCTACCAACCCCTGCATCAGCAGGATGGGAATAAACACCGCGACCAGTGACGTGCTCATGGAAAGCACGGTAAACCCGATTTCTCTCGCACCGCGGAACGCGGCCTGCACCGGCCCCATGCCCTGTTCCATATAGCGCGTAATGTCTTCCAGCACCACGATTGCATCGTCCACCACAAAGCCGGTGGAAATGGCCAGCGCCATCAGGGAGAGATTGTCCACGCTGTAATCCAGCAGATACATCACGCCAAACGTGCCAATGAGTGAGAGAGGCACGGCCACGCTGGGAATAAACGTGGCGCGCAGGTTCCGCAAAAAAACAAAAACTACCAGCACCACCAGCACAATGGAAATCAATAGCGTGATCTGGATGTCGGCCACTGACGCGCGAATCGTCGTGGTGCGGTCCAGCGCAACTTCCAGCTTGATACCCGCGGGGATTGAGGCTTGCAGCTCCGGGATCAGCGCCTTCACGCGGTCCACTGCTTCAATAATGTTGGCGCCCGGCTGGCGGAAAACGATCATCAGCACCGCCGGCTTGCCATTCGCCACGCCCGTATTGCGGATGTCTTCCACCGAATCCTGCACATCCGCCACATCTTGCAATCGCACCACGCCGCCCGTGGTATTTTTTGCGACGATGATGTTTTTGTAGTCGTCAGCCAGAAACAGCTGGTCGTTGGCAGTGATTTGCCACGCGTTTACCGGGCCAGAAAATTCCCCTTTCGGTCGGTTTGCATTGGCTGCGCCCAGCGCCGCGCTCACCTGCTCCACTCCCACTCCCAGCTTGTTTAACAGCGTGGGATTCACTTCAGCCCGCACCGCAGGTCTTGCTCCACCGCCAACAAATACTTGTCCAATGCCCGCAACCTGTGAAAGCTTTTGGGCCAGTATTGAATCGGCGACGTCATACATACGCGGCTTGGTGACGGTTTCAGAAATTAGCGAGAGGATCATGATCGGCGCGTCCGCCGGATTCACCTTGCGCCAGTTCGGGCGTGTGGGCAGATTGGCCGGCAACTGGCCTTGCGCTGCATTAATAGCCGCCTGCACGTCTCGCGCCGCCGCGTCGATGTTGCGCGAGAGGTCGAACTGCATGGTGATGCTCGTGGACCCCAGCTGGCTCGTTGAAGTCATCTGGTTCACGCCGGCAATTCGTCCAAACTGCCGCTCCAGCGGCGTCGCCACAGATGATGCCATCGTTTCCGGACTCGCGCCCGGCAGTCCGGCGTTCACGCTGATTACGGGATACTCAACCTGAGGGATCGGCGCTACCGGCAGGCGAAAATATGCCAGGATGCCCGCCATCAATAGACCCGTGGCGAGCAATGACGTGGCCACGGGGCGCCGGATAAATGGTGCGGAAATGTTCATGCTTTTTCTGAAATCCCGACCCTGAGCTTGCGAAGGGGAGGGAGCCCTATAGCTAGAGAAATCTGAAAGGCCGGATCTCTCCGTTGCGCGTTACTCTTTCCAAACAATGCTATCTTCTTTGGCAAACTTAATCCCCGCTGGCCTCCGGAGCAATCTCGTTTCCCAGTTGGAACTTTGAGAACCGGCTCGCCAGCTTGTCAAACCAGATATAGATCACCGGCGTTGTATAGAGCGTGAACGCCTGACTGAGCAGCAGGCCGCCGATGATCGTGATGCCCAGCGGATGACGCAGCTCTGATCCCGTGCCGCGCCCAAACGCCAGCGGCACAGCGCCCAGCAGCGCCGCCATGGTAGTCATCATGATCGGGCGGAAGCGCAACAGGCTGGCCTGATAGATGGCCTCTTCCGGTGGCTTGCCCTGGTTGCGTTCTGCGTCCAGCGCAAAATCGATCATCATAATGGCGTTCTTTTTCACAATGCCGATCAATAGAATAATTCCTATCAGCGCCACCACGGTCAGGTCATTGCGCGTGAGGATCATCGCCAGAATCGCGCCTACACCGGCTGACGGGAGCGTGGAAAGAATCGTTACCGGATGAATGTAGCTTTCGTACAGTACACCCAGCACAATGTAGACCGTGATCAGCGCCGCCAGAATCAGCCACGGTTCTGATGCCAGAGAATTCTGGAACGCTGCTGCCGTTCCCTGGAAGCTGGGATGAATGCTTACCGGCATTCCCATTTCCTGCTCAGCCTGTGCGATTGCCTTAGTCGCTTTGCCCAATGATTCTCCCGGCGCAAGGTTGAAGGAGATCGTTACCACCGGGAACTGCCCCTGGTGATTGATGGCGAGCGGCGCCGGCGATGTTACAAAGTGGCTGAAAGTTGAGAGCGGCACCTGCTGGCCAGTCGAGGACTTTACGTAGATGCTGCTTAAGTCGCTGGGATCATCCTGAAATTGCTGCCCCACTTCAAGCACCACGTGATACTGATTCAGCTGGGTGAAAATCGTAGAGACTTGGCGTTGGCCAAAAGCGTCATACAGCGTGTCATCTATGTTCTGCGGCAGAATTCCGAACCGCGCCGCCGTATCTCGATCAATCACCAGGTCGGCTTTCAGTCCGCCATTCTGCTGGTCACTGGCTACGTCGCGCAGCTCCGGCAATGTACGTAGCTTGGCCAGAATGCGGTTTGACCAGTCGTTCAGTTCGTTGGCATCGGCATCTTCCAGTGAATACTGGAACTGCGTGCGGCTCACGCGGTCTTCCACCGTCAGGTCTTGCACCGGCTGCATGTATAAGGTGATGCCCTCCACCTGGGCAACTTCCGGTTGCAGGCGGCGGATAATATCTGACGCGGTGTCGCTGCGATCTTCATGCGGCTTCAGGTTGATCTGTATGCGGCCGCTGTTCTGCGTGGTGTTGGTGCCATCAATGCCGATAAACGATGACAGGCTGGCCACCTCAGGATCTTGCAAAATCACCTTGGCCAGTTTCTGCTGGCGCTCAGCCATGGAAGTGAACGAGACGTTTTCCGGCCCTTCTGTAATGCCCAGGATCACTCCCGTATCCTGCACCGGAAAAAATCCTTTGGGCACGATCACATATAAATACAAGGTCAGCGCCAGCGCCGCCGCCGTCGCCAGCAAAGTAGTGGTCTGATGTTTCAGCACCCAGCGCAGGGTTGTCCCGTACCACTCAATCACGCGCTCATAGGCGCGTTCAGAGGCCTCGTAAATGCGCCCATGCTTGACCGTCTTGGGGTTTTTCAGCAGCCGCGCTGCCATCATCGGCGTAAGGGTAAGTGAAACCAGCGCAGAGATTACGATTGTGACGGCCAGCGTCACGGCAAACTCGCGGAAGAGCCGCCCTACAATGTCGCCCATGAATAGGAGGGGAATTAAAACGGCAATCAGTGAGACCGTCAGTGAAATGATGGTAAAGCCGATCTGCCCCGCGCCCTGCAACGCTGCTTCCATCGAAGAATGGCCCTCTTCCAGAAAGCGATCGATGTTTTCGATCATCACAATGGCGTCATCCACCACAAAGCCGGTGGAGATGGTGAGCGCCATCAGGGAGAGATTGTCCAGGCTGTAGCCCAGCAGGTACATCACCGCAAACGTCCCGACGATTGAAAGCGGCACCGCCACTGCTGGAATAATCGTGGCCGAAAGATTTCTCAGGAAAAGAAAGATCACCATTACCACCAGGCAGATGGTGAGCATCATTTCAAACTCAACGTCTTTCACTGACGCGCGAATGGTTTCTGTCCGGTCGGTGAGAACGGCAACCTTTACTGAAGTGGGCAGTCCGGCCTGCAGTTGCGGCAAGACTTTCTTGATGCGGTCTACCACGCTGATGATGTTGGCCCCGGGCTGGCGCTGTATGTTTACGATGACCGCCGGTGAAAGGTTCATCCACGCAGCCTGTTGGACGTTCTCCGCCCCATCGATGACGGTGGCAACATCGCGCACGCGCACCGGCGCGCCATTGCGATAAGTAATGATCACGTCCTTGTATTCATTGCCGGAAAGCAGCTGGTCATTCGTTGCAATGGTGAACGCCTGCCGCTGGTTTTCCAGAATGCCCTTGGCCTGGTCTACGTTCGCTTGCCCCAGGACGGTGCGCAAGTCTTCCAGGCTCAAGCCGTAGGAAGCCAGCGCTGTGGGATTGGCCTGTATCCGTACTGCCGGCTTTTGTCCGCCGCTTATAGAAACCATTCCCACGCCGGTGAGCTGAGAAATTTTCTGTGCCAGCGTGGTGTCCGCCAGGTCTTCAACCTTGGAAAGCGGCAGGCTGTCTGAAGTGAGCGCCAGCGTAAGAATTGGCGAGTCCGCCGGATTTACCTTGCTGTAGATCGGTGGATTCGGCAGGTCGCGCGGCAGGAACGTGGCGGCAGCGTTGATGGCGGCCTGCACTTCCTGCTCCGCAATGTCAATGCTTTGTTCCAGGTTGAATTGCAACGTGATGACTGAGCTGCCAAAAGAACTGGTAGAGGTCATCTGGCTTAGCCCGGGAACCTGGCCAAACTGCCGCTCCATTGGCGCGGTTACCGATGAAGCCATCACTTCCGGCCCGGCGCCCGGATAAAAAGTGATGACCTGAATGGTGGGATAGTCAACCTGGGGAAGGGCAGAGACGGGAAGTTGCAGGTACGCAACGGCCCCAACCAGCAACA
>JASLFF010000094.1 GCA_030150795.1 Terriglobales bacterium
GGAAGATTGTAAGCCCATTCAGGCCATTGCCAAAATCGTTCGAAAATTGCCGAAGACTGCCAAAATTGAGTATCCTGCGGACGCGCGGTTCCAAATCGGTACACGTTTGCCAATTTCAGGTTTGCTACAATTTGGCGAGAGCTCCTATGTCTTCCACAGCGTTTACCGACGTTCCCACGGCCATTGAAGAGATCCGCGCCGGACGCATGATCGTGGTAGTGGACGATGAAGATCGCGAAAATGAAGGCGATCTCACCATGTCCGCGGAGAAGATTACGCCGGAAGCCATCAACTTTATGGCGAAATTCGGGCGCGGGCTGATCTGCCTGGCCATGACGCCGGAGCGTCTGGACTACATGCGCATCGGGCCCATGACGCGCGAAAACACCTCTCCCTACGGCACGGCGTTTTATGAAAGTGTAGAAGCACGTGACGGCGTTACCACCGGAATTTCAGCCCATGACCGCGCGCGGACGATTCAAGTTGCCATTGATCCAGCAAGCCGCGCGGCTGATCTCGTCCGTCCGGGGCACGTCTTCCCTCTTGCGGCCCGCAAAGGGGGGGTGCTGGTAAGGGCCGGACAAACCGAAGCCTCGGTCGATCTGGCGCGGATGGCCGGCATGATTCCCGCCGGCGTGATCTGCGAGATCATGAATGAAGATGGAACCATGGCGCGCGTGCCCGATCTCACTGAATTCTGCAAGACCCACGGCCTGAAAATGCTCACGGTGGCGGAATTGATCCGCTACCGGATGGAGACAGAGAGCCACGTAGTCCGGGTAGGCGAGGCCATGCTGCCCACGCGCCACGGCGAATTCCGCATGATTGCTTTTGAAAACCAGCTCGACGGCGAATCGCATGTTGCCCTGGTAAAAGGCGACGTGGAACGCGCCACCGGCCCAGTGCTGGTACGCATGCATGCGCATTGTTTGGCGGGCGATGTCTTTGGCGGTTCGCTTTGCGATTGCCAGCAGGTGCTCGATCGGTCGCTGGAAATGATTGCGCGTGAAGGCGCAGGCGCGCTGATCTATCTGCACCAAACGTCCAAGGGCTTCAATGTGGATGATGGAAAGCGGCTGGCCTTTCACCACGAGCGGCGACAGACAGCACCGGCGCACCAGAGAAAGACCCAGCGCGAAATCGGAGTGGGCGCGCAAATCCTTTCCAGCCTGAACATCCATTCCATCCGCCTGCTCACCAACCACCCAAAGCGCGTGGCCGCGCTGGAAGGATTCGGGATCAGAATTGTTGAGCAGGTCCCGGTGTCGACGGTGAAGACGGTCGAGAAATAGATCATCGCACCCGAGGGCGGCTGCACTCCATATTTTTAACTTTAACGCAGCTTTAAATGCATGGCCTTCACGTCATTTGAAGTAAATACGCTGATGAATGACGCCGGCGCGGCGGCCTTCTCCACCGCAGGACGGCCACCGGCTTCAAGACGCTCAACCAGACAAGCAGCCCCGGCAACGTTGAAGCCGAATTCTCGTGCCGCTTCAATGGCCTGGATCGTAGAGCTGCCGGTGGTGCAGACATCGTCCACAATCACCACGCGCGCGCCTTTTTCCTGAAAGCCTTCCACCCGGCGGCCCATGCCGTGCGCTTTCTCTGCTTTGCGCACCAGAAATCCATGGATCGGAGCACCCGCTTGTGAGCTGATGACTGACGTTGCAACAACGATGGGATCGGCACCCATGGTAAGGCCGCCAACAGCCTGCGGTTGCCAGCCCTGCTGCTGAATAAGCTCCAGAAAGACGCGCCCGGTGAGTTCCGCACCCTGCGCGTGAAGCGTGGTTGTACGGCAATCAATGTAGTAGTCGCTCTTGCCGCCGGAAGAGAGCGTGAATTCGCCCAGACGGAAAGAGTTGGTAGCCAGCAACTTGAGAAGTTGGTCGCGCGCAGAAGACATAGTTTTTTAAGATTAACTGATTTCCGGCTCAGATTCCCTGCATGTGACGGAATCCCTGCGTGGCAATATAGGTTTGCAATAACAGGAGAAAATTATATGTCATGTGCACGATCACGCAGGTTGCAACGGAGTTGGTGCGCACTCGGGTGATCGTGAGCGTGAGACCGACCACAAAGATCAGCAGCAGAGGCGCCCACGAGTAGCCCAGTTGCGCGCCATGCAGCAGGGTAAAGGCGGAAGCGGTAATGATTACTGAAACGACCGTGCCTGTCCAACGCGCGAGTGCCGGATAAAGGAACCCTCGAAAGAGCAGTTCTTCCATGAGCGGGGCGACCAGAATGCCGAAAGCCCCCAGCAGCAAGGCTGACGGACGGTCCTTGAAAAACTCTGTAATGGGCAGCGAGTCTGGTATCCAGCGATGGAGCGCGAACTGGCCGATGTCAGAAATCGCAGTCAGGGTCGCGCCTGTTACCAGCGCAAACACCCAAATGCGCCGTTGCGTTGGCACGTTCCAGTGGATGGCCTCAGTCAATGAGGTTTTGTGGCGGCCCCAAACCAGCAGCGCCATGAAACCAATAATCGCTAAGTAAATCACAACCTGCATGGGCACAATGAAAAAAGCGTTTTTGCTCATGGCGTCTTCCAGCAATTTGGGATTCAGGCCGGAAGACTGATGGCTAAGAATGAAGATGGTCGCAGCCAAGGTGCCAAGAACGACAAATGCGACGGCCATCGCCACACCCACCAGCAAGACATCCAGGAGATCAACTTCAGTTTTTGCCGGTTCGGGAAGCGGCAAGGACTCCATTGCCAGAGGGGGCAGCGAATCAGCCTGCGAAATGGGATCAAAAGACGGCACAAGAGTGAGGTTACGAGGCCTCAAATTCCAATTTACACCATGGAGAGTTTTCTTAGGAAAGACTAAAGGGGTAGCGTTTCAAGCATTAGAAAGCCAAAGTCGCTACCCCTCGATTGTGCCCAGGTATAAGGAGAAGGTTGAAGGCAATGTAATTTATTAAATCAATCATGAAATAACTTTTATGATTTGTTACGAATTCGGAACAGATCCTAACAACAAACTTGTAATCAATCACTTGCGTGATCTATTCATATATTCCGATAATGCCTGCCCTGTATAGGATTTCTTAATTTTGGAAACCTGATCCGGCGTTCCCTGTGCCACTACTCGTCCGCCATCCTCTCCACCTTCCGGGCCAAGATCAACAATCCAGTCTGCATTACGGATGACATCGAGATTATGCTCGATGATAACCACCGAATTTCCCAAATCGGTAAGACGATGGATGACCTCCAACAGCTTGCTCACATCTTCAAAATGCAGGCCGGTGGTAGGCTCGTCAAGCAGGTAAAGCGTGCGCCCGGTCTGCCGCTTGGAAAGCTCCTTAGCCAGCTTCATGCGCTGGGCTTCGCCGCCTGAAAGCGTGACCGCTGACTGACCCAGTTTGATGTAACCCAATCCCACGTCATCCAGAGTTTGCAATTTTTGCCGGATCTGCGGAATGTCTTCCAGGATCGGCAGTGCGTCAGCGACGGAAGTCTCCAGCAGATCAGCAATGGATTTTCCCTTGAACCGCACCGCCAGCGTCTCGTGGTTATAACGATGGCCGCCGCATACCTCGCACAGCACGTAAACGTCGGGCATAAAATTCATTTCAATGCGGCGCTCACCTTCACCCTGGCAATGCTCGCAACGTCCACCCGACACGTTGAAGGAAAAGCGTCCGGCCTTGTAGCCGCGTTCGCGCGATTCCGGCAGCATCGCATAAAGATCGCGGATGTGCGTGAAAACACCAGTATAGGTCGCGGGGTTGGAACGTGGGGTCCGGCCGATGGGCGATTGATCGATGCGAATGACTTTATCAATGTGCTCAGCGCCGGAGATTGCTTTGTGCGCTCCAGGCTCTTCACGCGATCGATAAAGCGCCTTGGCCAGCGCTTTATAAAGAATGTCATTCACCAGCGTGGATTTTCCCGAGCCTGAAACGCCGGTCACAACGGTGATTACGCCCAGAGGAAACGTCACGTCAATGCTGCGCAGGTTATTGGCCTTGGCGCCCAGGACTGTAACAGCTTTGCCATTGGTGGCACGCGGCTCAAAGCGCGCGGCAATGTTTTTTTGCCCGGAAATGTATTGGCCCGTGAGTGATCCAGCCTGGTCCATAATTTGGGCCGGTGTGCCGGAAGCCACCACGCCACCGCCCAGCAATCCCGCTCCAGGACCAAGATCAATTACATAGTCAGCGCGACGAATCGTTTCTTCATCGTGCTCCACTACCAGCACGGTATTGCCCAGATCGCGCAAATGCTCCAGCGCCTGAAGCAGCCGGTTGTTATCGCGATGATGGAGCCCGATGGAAGGCTCGTCGAGAACATAAAGCACTCCGCGCAGCTTGGAACCGATCTGTGTCGCCAATCGAATGCGCTGGCCTTCTCCGCCGGAAAGCGTGGCCGCCGAACGGTCCAGCGATATATATCCCAGGCCCACGGCATGCAGAAACTGGAGACGTTCGCTGATCTCATGCAGCACCCGGCCGGCAATCAGCCGATCCCGGTCAGTCAGCGTAATTTTTGCGGCAACTCCCACGGAGCGCGAAACCGACAGAGCGGTGAAGTCTGAGATGGAGAGCCCATTTACCTTGACGCCAACACTTTCCGGACGCAGCCGCTTGCCCTGGCATACGGGACACTTCGTCGCTGACATGTAACTCAGCATCCATTCGCGATAGCTCTCGGAAGTGGATTCTTCAAGATTTTGTTTTAAAAAGCCCAGCACGCCGCGAAAACCCAGGCGCGGAGCTTCTTTTTCGTCAGGACCATAAAGCAGCAGATTCTGGATTTTTGCCGGAAACTTTTCAAACGGAGTCGCTAGATCAAGCTTGTATGCCGCAGCAACGATATCGACCATCCGCTGAAGATACGAAGATCCCGATCCCGGGCCGAGCGCACCATCCAGCAGCGGCTTGGACCAATCCACGATGATCTTGGCCGGATCAAAATCATACCTGCTGCCGAGCCCATTGCATTCCGGGCAAGCGCCATACACGCTGTTAAAAGAAAACGAGCGCGGTTCCAGTGAAGGGATGTTAATACCGCAATCTGGGCAGGCCATCCGGGCTGAAAAAAGATGCTCTTCCCCATTCACTACTGCCACCTGCACCAGTCCCTTGCCAAGTTTCATAGCCGTGGCCACGGACTGTTCCAGACGCTTCTCAATCCCCGGCTTAACCAGCAGGCGGTCAATCACAACTTCTATCGTGTGGTTCTTGCGCTTATCAAGTTGGATTTCGTCCAGTTCCTCGTCCAGGTGCCGCAGCTCGCCATCGATACGGGCGCGCACAAAGCCATGTTGTGCCAGCTTAGCCAGTTCGTCCTTGAACTCGCCTTTGCGTCCGCGCACCAGCGGCGCCAGGATCATCACGCGGTCTTCAGCTTTCAGCTGCATCACGCGCTGCACAATCTGGTCAGACGTTTGGCGGCTGATGGGCTTATCGCATTTAGGGCAATGCGGCACGCCAACTGAGGCGTACAACAGGCGTAAATAATCGTAAATCTCAGTGATTGTTCCGACTGTAGAGCGCGGGCTGCGTGAGGTAGTCTTTTGCTCAATGGAGATTGCCGGACTCAGGCCATCAATGGAGTCCACGTCCGGACGCTCCATTTGATCGAGAAACTGGCGCGCGTATGCGGAGAGCGTTTCTACATAGCGGCGCTGGCCTTCGGCATAAATAGTGTCAAAAGCGAGCGACGATTTGCCTGAACCGCTAAGCCCCGTAATTACCGTCAAGGTATTGCGCGGGATTTCAACCGAGATGTTTTTCAAATTGTGCTGGCGAGCGCCGCGCACC
>JASLFF010000122.1 GCA_030150795.1 Terriglobales bacterium
TCACACAACACGGCGGAACTCGGCAGTGACTTGCGGTTGCGAGGCAGCGCACTGCGCGCGCCGCTCATGATCAACTCCACAGCTTCATCGTCCAGGCCTTCTGCCTGGCAGCTCTTGCAAAGCTTTTCCATGCTGGAAATGAGCGCGCTGCCGTCAAATGGTTCTGGAGCGTCGGCTGTGGCTTTATGGAAACTGCGCAGCCATTCGCCTGCCCGCAATGCCACCAGGGCGATGCTGCCATTATCGGCAAAGCCCGGCAGCAAAGCGGCTTTCATAATGATCGATTGGACCGGCAAGCCGGCTACTTTGTCCGTTACCACGGCGCTAAGATCGCTATAGTCGCCCAGGACGCGCGGCACTCCATCCACTTTCTTTTTCGCCGTAAGTGTCTGGTTCGCGTACTGGAGATTGGCGTTCTCCTGCCGGGCCACGGATTTGGCATTGCCTCCGCCCTTGCCCGGACGGTAAATCTTGATTGCTACCCGCTCACTACCTTCGGCAAAATCAATGCATGCATCGTAAATAAAGTGGTCATTTTTAGGGGTATGGCCAACAACCCGTAGACTTTTAAAATCACCACGTCGGGGATAATGCGTCACCGCTTGACTGCGCAAATCATCCAGAATCTGCTCCAAAACCGTTTCTGCCATTCAATCTCCCTGGGGTAAATAGTTCACTGGGCGCGTTGGCAACGCACCTGGAACCTTTTCTTCGTTGTATTTTTTTGCTTCGACAGCTAGCTGACGAAACGGCAGGCACCAAAGGTGAGTGCATTTTTAGGGCCAATACGGCCGTCTCGTATGGCCCCTAAGTAATTGATGAGGAATGAGTTGCAGACGTTGCCAGAGAGAAAATTTTACTCTTTGGTAGTGACATGCTCATATTCGGAATGGCAAGCGCGAAAAGCTCTCGCCGCAGACCACACTGCCGTTATGGATAAGGCACTGGAAGTTCTTAATAGAACAGGTACTTCCTCCACTTGGTATCCGATCGTCCGATCATCCGCATGATGTGCCGGCTGGTGTGCAGCGTGAAGGGCCTAGGCTCCTTAAACAATTTCATATCAGTTTCAGCCAGCAACCGATTGCCCTTGCGGCGATTGCAGGGATGGCAGCAGGCCACCAGGTTTTCCCACGTGGACGAGCCTCCACGGGAACGCGGGATCACGTGGTCCAGCGTCAGATCGGCGGAAGAGAGAAGCACGCCGCAGTACTGGCACGTGTTGCGGTCGCGCAGAAGAATGTTCTTGCGGGATAAAGCTCGCGTCTGATGCGGAATACGGCGATACTCCAGCAGCCGGATTACTGACGGCACACGCATGGCCAGCCGCGCCGCATGCAGAAAGTGCCCGTTCTCTTCTTCCGGCATGGCCAGCCCTTTCAGGACTAGAACAATGGCCCGACGCGCCGCACAGATATTGATGGGCTCATAAGACGCGTTCAGAACCAGCACCGGAGTCTGCATGAGCATGCTTTTCCGTGGCTTGGGCGGTTCTTTTGGGGTTTCGCCGTAATGACGTTTACTTCGCTTGTCCCGTTCATGCATGGCCCTGTGTTCCTCCCGATGGGCTTACTCTCGATGAAGCGCTGGCCGCCATTACCAGAACGCTCCCTGCTTCTTTGGTGGCCCGCGCTACAGTGGCCACAAAAACTTCTTTCGCGCCGGCCCGCCGCAGCACCCTGGCACACTCGCCCGCTGTGGTGCCGGTGGTCATCACGTCATCCACAATCAGGACATTCCGCCCCTTGATCTTTTCCGTTTTCACAACGGCAAATGCCCCGCGCACATTGGCCCGCCGCTGAGGACGCGTGAGCCCGGTCTGTGATGCCGTTTCGCGCGTCCGAATCAGGATTGACGTATCTAATTGGATGCTGCTGGAACTCTGAAAATCCATGAAACTTCTGGCAATAGCTTCAGCTTGATTGAAACCTCGCGCCGTGCGCTTGCCTGACCACAAAGGAACAGGGATAACGATGTATGAATCCGGCAAAGCCATCGTAGCGACGGTCCGGTTCAACAAGCCGCCCAAAACTTTTCCTGCTGGCCTTACGCCGTTGTACTTAAAAAGATGGACCAAGTCTCTCAGAGCGCCTTCATAGGTGCCATACGCGGCAGCCCGGCGGAAATGTGCCCCAACCCGCCGGCAGATCGGACACAAAGGGATTTCCTCTGTCTCCGCGTTGGCATGAAATAGCTTCTCACCGCAGATTTGGCACAAAGGTCCATCCAACGGAACAATTTGCGCCAGGCATGGCTCGCACACCGGCAGACTGGCAATGTTGGTAAGAGAAGCGTGGCAGATACGGCAATCGGAAGGAAACAGGATGGAAAACAGGCTGGACGAGGCAGCTTTGACCGCACTTTTCATCGCATCGCGCAACTGTGTGGTGCGATGGGGAACCCGCTGAGCCCGGTCTAAGACACTACTACTGAAGACTACCCTCCCTCAAAAAACCGTAGAAAGGCTGTGCTCAAGCCAGAGTATAGCTTTGTTGCAGGAAAGAAGGCAATGAAACAAATGTGAAAAATTGAACGCTAGAGAGACAGTTTGCCGGTTCTTACGATCTCAGTTTGCATGGCGGGTTGCTAATTGATACTGATGGATTATTGATCTCCATCGCGACTAAAATTTGACCTGAGCTGCTTCAGCGCTCTCCCAATCGATAACGCTCCAGGTTGAACGTACCGCGAAAGCAATTCGTTCATGCCGCTGCCAGGTTTCAACAATTCATCGGTAAGTGTACGCAGGAACGTGTCTTTGTCTATATCTTCCCATCTGATGTGAAATCCTGCTCTGCGACAGAGCTCGGCATAAATAGTCAGAATTGTTCTTCCGTTACCTTCGAGAAAAGGATGTGCGTGAGCTAAATA
>JASLFF010000130.1 GCA_030150795.1 Terriglobales bacterium
CTTCGAGAATGGCCCGATGTCGCTCATTCTTGCGATACAACCGCTTATCTTCAATATACCTCCGGCTCCACCAAGACACCGCGGGGGGTAATGATCAGCCACCGGAATCTCATGGATAACCTGGCGCATATCGCCCACACCGCGAAGTTTACGAGCACAAGTGTATCGGCGAGCTGGCTTCCCGCATTCCATGATATGGGACTGGTCTACGGATTGCTTCAGCCAATTTATTCTGGAATCCCTGTCGTGCTGTTCTCGCCAGCCGCTTTTGTACAGCGGCCGCTGCGGTGGCTCACTGTAATTTCAGAGCATCGTGTCACCCATAGCGGGGGACCAAACTTTGGTTACGATCTCTGTATTGACCGGATCCAGTTGCATGAATGTTCTGATCTTGATTTGAGTTGCTGGCGGGTCGCTTTCAATGGAGCGGAACCTGTTCACGCCCAGACCATCAACAGATTTGCAGCAAAATTCAGGCGCATCGGATTCCGTCGCCGCGCGTTTTTCCCCGTTTACGGACTGGCGGAAGCCACGTTGATGGTGACAACAGGGGAGATCGAACACGAGCCCGTGATATGCACTGTGAACGCATCGGAGTTGAAGCGCAACAGGGTTGTTGCAGCAACACCAAGAAATGCTGATGCCCGACAAATTGTAGGCTGCGGAAGCGCAAGCACGAATACGCGAATCGTCATTGTGGACCCGCAAACGGGCATTCCGTGTGATTCTGATGAAGTTGGGGAGATATGGGTCAGCGGAAACTCGGTTTCCGCCGGCTACTGGAACCAGCCTGCGGAAAGCGAGCGCACATTTGGCGGGCGACTTCAGGGCGACCATGAAACCCGTTTTCTGCGCACGGGTGATTTGGGATATAAGCACAAAGGAGAGCTCTTCGTCACGGGACGGCTGAAGGACTGCATCATCATACGCGGCCAGAATCTGTACCCTCAGGATATTGAATGGACGATTGAAGAGTGCCACCCTGACTTGGTTCGCAACGCCACAGCTGCGTTTTCCGTAGAGGGAGAGCAGGGCGAAGAACTGGTGCTCGTTGCCGAGTTGCGCAAGCGCGCCAACCAAAACAACCCCGAAATCATTCAAGCGATTGAACGCTCTGTGTTTCAGGAACACGGACAGTTGCCGAGCGCGATCCTGCTTTTGCGAACGGGGACTTTGCCCCGGACGTCGAGCGGTAAGGTGCAAAGAAGTGATTGCCGAGAAAAGCTTCTTGCCGGCAGTCTTTCTGTTCTGTCTAGCCGTTTCTATCATCCCGGGCGCAGGCAGGACGCTGAAACCGGTATGAGTGGGGAAAGTCTTGCCGCTATTCCGGCTTCAGAGCGCATAGAATTCTTGGAAAAGTACCTACGAGAGCGGGTGGCTCGTCTTGTAAAACTAGAACCAGACGATATAGATCCTGACCGATCCCTCACCAGTGTCGGGCTGGATTCGATATCAGCCGTCGAACTGTCGCACCAGATCCAAGATGACCTGCAAGCCACCATGCCGGCGACCCAATTCTTAAGCCAGTGCAGTTTTCGCCAGTTGTTGGAGGAACTGGTCAGTCATATCACACGGCTAAGGGAAACTAACTTCCCCATTCAAGAGACTCAAAGCACAACTTTCAAGCGCGAAGCAGAAGAGCACAAGCTCTCTGAGGGGCAGCGAGCCCTGTTGTTTCTCGACCAGTTGGCTCCGGAAAAGGGCAGACTGATTCTTGCGCGTGCCGTCCGGGTTACTCCAACGCTGCTAGAGCAGAATATCCGATCAGCATTCTCGAAAGTGCTTGATCGGCACGCGGCTCTGCGTAGCACTGTTGTGAGCCGGGCAGATGACGAGCCTGTTTGGCGAGTGGTGAACAGTTCCGTTCACTTTCCGTATTTCGGTCACGATGCTTCTAAGTGGTCCAGGTCTAAGATCCAGCGATTTCTACAAACCGAGGCGCAGCGACCGTTTCACGATGGAGATTGGCTGATTCGCCTTCATCTGATTCAGCGCGCTGGCAGTAGCGTGCTGTTACTGATTATCAGCCATCTCATATCTGACTTGTGGTCTCTAGAAATTATTCTTGAAGAGCTCTTTAACTTGTATCTCAATCCGACTGGCGGCGCCTTGATGCCAGCGACACCGTTTGCATCGTATGTCAACTGGGAAAGCGAATGGTTAGGGACCACGGAAAGCGAACGCGATGCCGCTTATTGGCGCCAATGTTTGGCCGGTGATTTGCCTTCGCTTGGGTTGCAGGTAATCAGCGAGCCAAAAGCCCACAAGGCCAATGGGAACGAATCGCATTTCTTTGAGCTGGAGAGCTCCGTGCTCCAGCAAATGTCGTTGCTTACACGCGTACTGGATCAGACGCTGTTCACAATTGTCCTCGCTGCCTTTGAAGCTCTATTGTTTCGCTATGCCCAGCAGGAACGGTTCCTCATCGGGTGTCCGACACACGGCCGGATCCGGGCGGAATTTAGAGACTCAGTAGGATATTTTGTGAATCCAGTGCCCGTGTGGGCCCGGCTTGATTCGCAGATGTCCTTCACAGAGCTATGCAAGGGAGTTGCCACAGCGACTAAGCTTGCGTTCGAACATGGAAGGCTTCCATTCCCTCACGTGAGCGCGCAATCGGCCAAAAGCCGCATCACCGAGCCGACTCCGATCTTTCAAGTGACATACGCTTTTCAAAAGGCACATATGCAGACCCTAAGTGGCCTAGCCGCAATCGCGATGGGACATCCATGTGCTGAATTGAGATTCGGGCCTTTGAAGCTGACCAGCGTATCGGTAGCCAAAAGGATCACCATGACAGATCTGGCACTGGTGGTCGCAGAACACAGAGAGAAGCTGGCTTGCTGTCTTGAATATGATGCTGATCGCTTCGATGAATCCGCCATGGTCCGAATGGCCCAGCACTTGCAATGCATTGTGCAAGATGCACTCGAACATCCGAATTGGTCTATTGGCCACTTGAAACTACTCACAGCGGAGGAGCGGCAACAAGTTTTAGAGGAATGGAATGATACGAGGACGTGCTATCGGCAGCAATGTGTCCATGAATTGTTTGAAGAACAGGCAGAAACTCAGCGAGATGCGACAGCCATTGTCTACGAAGATCTGCACCTCACTTATGACGAACTCAATGGACTCGCAAATCAACTTGCCCATTATTTGCGTAAATGTGGCGTGAGGCCGGAAGTGCGAGTGGGGATTGGTTTAGAGCGTAGCACCGAAATGGCGGTAGCTCTGATGGCTGTGCTCAAGGCAGGTGGCGCGTATGTGCCAATGGAACCAGAATATCCACGAGAGCGGCTGAACTTCATGTTACAGGACGCCCGCTGTCACGTTCTGGTGACGGAGAATCGATTCAGAGAAAGATTTCCATCCAGCAACGAGGTAGTGCTGGTCGATCGGTGTCGATCGCAAATTGATTTGGAATCCAGACAAAATCTACAAGTGGAATTGAGTCCGGCGAACCTGGCCTATGTAATCTACACTTCAGGGTCTACCGGGAGGCCGAAGGGAGCGATGAACATTCATTCAGGCTTCTCCAATCGATTGCTATGGATGCAGGAACGCTATCAACTCGACCAGTATGACAAGGTGCTTCAGAAGACACCCTTTACGTTCGACGTGTCAGTATGGGAATTCTTTTGGCCGTTACTTGCTGGCGCAGAGTTGATAATCGCACGACCAGGAG
This sequence comes from Terriglobales bacterium, assembly GCA_030150795.1. The sequence continues at coordinate 3,689 of JASLFF010000130.1, forward strand.
GCCATCAGGACTGCGAATACCTGCTGGACGCTATCGAACAGTTTCAGATTACGACGATCCATTTTGTACCGCCGATGCTCAGGGCGATGCTTGCATATGGAGGGATGACATCCTGTTGCAGCTTAAAGCGCGTCATCTGCAGTGGCGAATCCTTAAGTGTTGATCTCGCCGAGAGCTGCCAGCGTGGTCTGGCGGCAAAGCTGCATAACCTTTATGGCCCAACCGAGGCTTCAATCGATGTTACGAGCTGGGAGTGTCGCGGTGATTGGAACAAGGATTTTGTTCCTATCGGGGGACCAATCGCAAACACTCAAATGTACGTTCTGGACGATCTCCTGGAACCTCTGCCTCAAGGATTGGCAGGTGCGCTCTATATTGCGGGAGCAGGGCTGGGACGCGGATATCTGAATCAATCAAGACTCACGGCTGAGCGATTTATACCGAATCCATTCGCTCATGGCCTCGGGGAGCGCCTGTATCTGACCGGTGATCTGGCAAGATGGTGTGAAGATGGAACTTTGCAGTTCCTGGGCAGGATAGATCATCAGATCAAGATACTTGGG
>JASLFF010000173.1 GCA_030150795.1 Terriglobales bacterium
CTCTCTGTCAGGGGCTCGGAACCCGGACGCTCCAGTGATAAACTCATACATTCAGGACGGATACTGGCCCACTTGCTGGACTTGGCGCGTTGGGACCGCATGTTTCGGCTGGTTCGCTGATCACTCCATAACCTGAGCAGGGACCGCTTTTGTTCGCTAAAACCAAAGAGAAAAAACCGGAAAAGAAAAAAGAAAGCCTGCCTGAATCCATTGCTGGGATTGCGGCGGTCCTGGTTTCGGGTCTTTTCATCATTACATTTATGGTGCAGGCTTTTGAAATCCCATCAGAATCCATGGTCAAAACCCTATTGGTGGGAGACCATGTCTTTGTTGATCGCCTGTCGCCCACAGCGAAAGCCGGATATGTGGGACCATTGATTCCATACCGCGAGATCAAGCATGGCGATATTATTGTCTTCCTTCACCCCAAGGAACCCGGGATGTACGTGGTGAAGAGAATCATTGGAGTCCCTGGAGACCGTATTCACCTGCGTGACAGCAAGGTTTACCGGAATGGTGAAGCTCTGAATGAGCCATATGTGATCCATTCGGGGCCAAGCTATTCTCCATATCGCGACCAGTTCCCAGCGGTTCCTCCAGATGGCGATTCGAACGTCAATCCGGAGTGGCCCATTGTGATGCGGGAACATTTAAAGGATGGCGACTTGGTGGTTCCCCCGGACAGCTATTTTGGCATGGGCGACAATCGCGACGTCAGTCTCGATAGCCGGTTCTGGGGCTTTATTCCCAGAGAAAATGTTATCGGACGGCCACTGTTTATTTACTGGTCATTCGATACACCGAAAGATCAATACGAGCGCACCTCCATGGCGGACCGTGTCGGCTTCCTGGTTCATGTGGTGACTCATTTTTTTGGAGAAACACGCTGGGGCCGCATGTTCCATCTGGTGCGCTGATACTAATTCAGGAAAATATCTTTGCCATTATTTAAAAAAGATCGGGAAAAGCCGGAACGTCCAAAGGAGACATTACCGGAATCGATTGCCGGAATTGCGTCAGTTCTGGTAGTGGGCCTTTTTATTCTTACGTTTGTCGTCCAGCATTTTGAGATTCCGTCACGCTCCATGGAGCAAACACTGCTGGTGGGAGACCATGTATTTGTCGATCGGCTCACTCCGCTGGGTAGAGGCAAGCTGGGCTGGGTACTGCCGTATCGCGGGATTCATCGTGGAGATACGGCGGTCTTTCTTACTCCGAATCCGGCCGAGCAGGGGATGTATCTGGTAAAACGAATCATTGGAGTGCCTGGCGATCGGTTAAGACTGCACAATGGCGTGGTCTATCTGAATGGAGTGAGGCAAGCCGAGCCATACGTAATTCGCAACGGAACTTATGACACGTATCGCGACGAATTTCCAACGGCCCTGAGCTATGGGATTGGTCAGATTTCTCCGGAATGGGCCGCGACTCTGCAGGCAAGTATTCGAGGTGAAGAAGTGGTGATTCCGCCGGACCACTACTTTGCCATGGGTGACAATCGCGATAACAGCTTGGATAGCCGCTATTGGGGCTTTGTGCCCAAAGAAAACATTATTGGGCGTCCGCTGGTTGTTTTCTGGTCCTTCAATGTGCCTGAAGAAAACGGCGAACCGAAACCAATAGGCGATCGCGTGGCCTCTTTTTTGAACGTTACTACACATTTTTTTAGCCTGACCCGATGGAACCGCCTCTTTCATTTGGTGCACTGAATCGATCATGACGTCTACCAGAAAAAAAAATCGTCGCGATTGTGCTGGTAGTTCTGGCGTTATGTATCTTCCTGCCCCCCAACATCAACGGCGCACGGTTCAAGACCCGGCTGGCCTCCACCTTGAGCGCGGCGCTGGGCAGGGAGGTCAAGGTTGGGTCGGTCAAGTACCGTCTTTTTCCGCGGCCTGGGTTTGATCTCTACGATTTTAAGGTGATGGACGATCCAGCTTTCGGCGCGGAACCTCTTCTGCTTTGCGCCAAGGTGACTGCCGACCTGCGGCTGACTTCCTTGTGGCAAGGCCGGCTGGAAATCGCCAATCTTAAGCTAACTGATGATGTTGCTCCTCCCAGCTTGAACCTGGTATACGCACGCGACCATTGGAATTTGGAACCATTGCTGTTGCGTGTGGAGCAGGTGCCGACCGCCCCTACGGCGAAGCGCAGCGCGGAGCAGCGTTCACGCTTTCCTTATATCGAGGCGAGCGGAGGACGAATCAATGTGAAACTTGGTCCGGAAAAGAAGCCTTACGCGCTGACCAATACTGATTTCGCGTTCTGGCTGGCTGCGGAGGATACGTGGCATATACGCCTGGAAGGTCATCCTGTTCGCACAGACATGAACTTGAACGATACCGGTATGGTTCGCGTTGAAGGTGACGTAAGGCGCTCCGCCAACCTGAGTGACATGCCCGTGAAATTGCAGGTGTCATGGGAAAAATCGCAATTAGGACAATTTTCCAACCTAGTGTTGGGGCAGGACAAGGGATGGCGGGGAGCTTTGGACGCCACCGCGGAAGTCGTCGGTAAATTATCCGACCTGCACATCAACGCCACCGCTGATCTGGACAGTTTTCGCCGGTTCGATATCAATCGCAATGCCATGCCGCGGGTCCGCACCCGCTGCCTGGGCGATTACACCAAAGCGAGTCTCACGCTTAAATGCGATACGCCCCTTGGCACTGGCGGTCTCCTGGCAACAGCGCATTTCACTCCAGGCGCACAGAATTATGACCTGTCACTCGTAGCGAACCGGGTGCCTCTTTCACTGCTGGCGGCCGTTGCGCGCCAGGCCCGCCGGTCGCTGCCCGATGACTTCACCGCAACCGGCGACTTAAATGCAGCGTTTGGTTTCCACTGGCACGCGGGTGTTCGTGATTTTCATGGGACAGGCATGAGCACGCCGTTCCTGCTTCAGGCTTCGGCTGGAGACAAGCCATTTCCAGTAAGTGCGGTAAGGTTCCATATTGGCGCGGGCGATACGCCAACTGCGTTGGTCGTGAAAAAGAAAAAATCGAATGTCCCGGCGCAGCCGGCGCCGGCAGTTGCTCCCAGTGCGGCTTATGATGCCGACTCGCTCACGGTGGACGCCTTCTCAGTCCAAATGGGGCCTTCCACCACTCTTGAAGTGCAGGGAAGCCTGGATCGCAAGGGTTACTTCGTGAGTGCCAAAGGTATGGTGCCCCTGGAAAGACTTTTGGCTTTCGGCCGCGCGACGGGTTTTCATTCACAGGTCGTGAATACAACAGCGTCAGCGCTGGTGGATTTGAACGTGAGCGGCCCTTGGGCAAACTTTGCTCCGCCAAAGCTTCACGGAACAGCGCATCTGCAAAATCTGGCGGCATGGATTCCCGGCGTGAAAGACCGGCTTGTGATGTCGGAAGCCGACGCGCAAATCACCGATACGGCGCTGATACTCAGCAAAATCAACGGTCAGTTCGAACACAGCCCCGCTGCTTTTACCGGCTCGGTGAGCAGCCCGCTCGGTTGTACCGGACCTGCGCCATGCCCCTTGCAATTCGATCTTCATTTGGATTCGCTGGCTGTCTCGGATGTAGCAAACCTGATGGGATTTACGGATAAAGGATGGTCTCTGCCTTTTCTTTCCGGATCAGATAATAAATTGCCGGACTTTCGTGCCGAAGGCACTTTGGCTATAGGGGAATTGAATCTGGCCGATATTCCGCTGGAAAAATTTGCTGCACATGTTGAACTGGGCGATCATGTTCTTACCATCAACCGAGTGACGGCCAAAGTCGGAGGCGGAACTACGCAAGGCGAATGGAAAATCGACTGGAGCGGGAACCAGCCACACTATACCGGCACCGGTTCAATGGAAGGTATTGTGCTGGAACGGGTGAGCCCGCAGAATTTCGTCGCCAGCCAGGTGGCGCAATGGATCGCCGGTCGCGCCCAGGTGAGTTATTCAACCCACTTTGATGGCAAAACGCCTCAAGAGATGTCGACGAGTGTGGGTGGCCGAGTGGAATTCCAGGTGAGCAACGGGACATCGAGAGCGCTGGCGCTGGATTCCGGTAGGCCGCTAAGGTTCAATGGCGCGCAGGGCGCGCTGGAGATCGATAAACAAGCTATAAAAGTCCTGCCAAGCAAATTTAGGGCAGAGAACCGCATCTATCAGTTGAGTGGGACCATATCTCTGGCCAACAAGCAGGCAAAGCTGAAGGTGAATGCCAGCGGCACCCAGTGGGAAATCACTGGAACGCTGGAAAAGCCGGAAATTACGCCGCAACCATTGACTGCGCAGGCGGCTACCGCACACGCTAAATGATCTCAAGAATCGTTTTAACAATATTGCTGGTGGCGAGCGTTATTTTTATTGTTCAGGAGGGGCCTGCCTCCGTGCATCCGCTTTCCTCCGGGGCTCGGCCAGTTGCGTTGCGACAGTCTTCTGGGTCGCCAACTAGTGCTGCGCATACCTCTGGACACAGGCTGGCTGACAGCTTGCAAACT
>JASLFF010000188.1 GCA_030150795.1 Terriglobales bacterium
GGCTTGCCTGGATTGATCCATCGGGCAAGCCTGCAACGCCGGCAGATTGCAGATTTGTTATTCAGCGACAGTCGAGGTGTCAGCGGGCCGCAGTCTGGGCCCGCATTTTTTGGGTTCTAGCTGTGCTGCTACATTGCGAATGATGGAGAAAGTGGAAGATTAGAAATTCTAATACGCATTCAACAACGATTTAATGTTTAAGGTTAATCCTTAAGAATCTTTGTCACGCACCTGCAGTGGCTCAAGAGCGGAGGTTGTGACTGAAGATGCGGCGTTTCCGGTCAGTGAACAATCGCCGTTGGCAGTATGTTATTCGTTCGGATGATGCCTTCTCAATTTTTTTAAAAAACTCCCGCGGCTTGATGCCAGCGAGAGGGGAAGGCAAAAGTGAACACCACAACTCCAGTCTCTAAGACCGCGCACAGAGCGCTTTGCACATCTATTACCCGCAAGGCCGCCGGTGTGGCGATGCTCATTCTATGCTCCGCCGTCATGTCCCTGGGACAGGCTACGCCTCAGTTGACGATCACCCTCTCCGGCCCTTATGCATTCAAAGATACGCCGGTAGTCCCAAGCTACAAGGTTTCCGTCACGAACGTTTCGGCGGCCACAGCCTCCAGCATCGTCCTGACTCATGCCCTAAGCTCTATAGACGGCGCGTACTTGATTGCAGCGCAACCCAGCCAGGGATCGTGCGATCAAGGCGGGCAGGGAATTACCACGCTGAACTGCTCGGTTGGCAGCCTTGACCCCGGGGCATCCGTCACTATAGACGTTGAAGCTCAGATGGTCAGCAGCGACATTACGCTCTCTTCCTCGGCAACGGGCATCGATGGCAACGGCGTGGCATTTTCAATAGCGCCTGTGCAACGGACCACGGTGCATGGAAATCCGCCGCTGGGAACGCCAGTGGCTTCCATTTCGTTTTCCGCCAATCCCATACCCAAAGACCTGGTGGGCAGCCGGGCCGGAACACTGAACTGGACTTTGCAGAACTCAACCGGAGTCAGGGCCAACAAAATGGTTCTTGCTCTTGTGATCGACAATCGCATGCTGATAACGTCGTCATCTGCCACCGGGTCCAACAGCGGCGATCCGGTTTCCTGCAACGCGCCCATGCCGGCAGCGCCCGGCACGAACATTGTCAGTTGCGATATTGAATATCTGGGCGGTTCGTCAGGCGGCAGCGGCGGTGGTTCGACTGTTACTCAATTGCAGGTAACCGTGAGCTATGTTGCGCAGGCGGTATCCACACAGACTACATTCACAGCCAGCGGCTATCTCAGTTTTGACGGTACTGACAGCTCAAACCCAATCGCAATAGGTCAGGTCAGAGTGAAGTAGAAAAAAATGCAGGCTGGGGCGCGCAGCTTTTTCGTGGAATGCGGCGCGCCCTTGTTTGAAGCGATTGATTATTTTGGCGGGGCAGTTTTTGAGCCCGCAGGCGGTACGGCGCGCGGAGGAATCCGCTGCGGCGGCGGTGCATTGTGGAAGCCAAAATACTGCTCGTTAAGATCTGAATGCACGCTGCTGATGGCGGCTTTCAGCGCGTCATCAATATTTTTCTGGGAAATCTCGCGGACAATCTGCGCCCTGGCCTGCTCTATCGCCATGGTGTTCCGGCTGCGCACCTTATATATGTTGAATCCGGAAGGCTCAACTTCCACCTTAGTGACTTCACCCGCCTTCAGCGCGTTGATGTCCTGCTCCACATTTGCTGGGAACGTAGGCTTGGGGCTGGTGCTCAACTCAGTTTGCGGAGGCTGGGCTTTCAATCCCAGTGTGCTATAGACCTCGATCTGCAGCGACGTAGCGTCTTCACCTCGCGCTGCGCGCTCCCGGATGTCACTGGCAAGCTGTTTGGCTTTCTTTTCAAACTCGGGACGGCGGTCCTGCGGATGCGTGGGATCAACCTTGGGAACGTGAATGCGCTCGATCTTCGTCTGCCCAAACTTGTCCGCGTTCTGTTTGTAATACGCCGCAATTTCGTCGTCCGATGGGTTGGCGTATTTTTCGTGCAGAGACCGGCGATAAGATTCGGCCAGCACCCGCGCGCGGGTAATCTTCATCAGGTCGGCAAAGCGCGGGTCTTTGTCCACGCCCGCCTTTTCGCCTGCGTTGGCCAATGCCAATATGTTGCCATAGTCCGTGGCAAAACCGCGGAGCGCGGGCGGCGGGAAGTTCGTGTTATTCACGTTGAGCGATGAGACAAGGGCCTCAAACTGCGTGCGCGTCAGCACCATCGAGCATGCGTCTGGTTTGTCCGCAGCCGCAGTCTCTCCTGCAGGACAGACGCCATGCACGGTGAGCACGGGCGCATCCGGCGCAACGGGCGTTGGTGGAGTAACAGGCTGCGGCCGATTTGCGACCGCGGGAGGTTGCGAGCCTTGAGCAGGGGGCGTCGCTGGCGGCTGGGCCTGCGACTGCGCCAATAAGGGCGCGACAGCTAGAACACACACGAACTGCAAATGACGAATCATTGTGGGCAAGTCAACCTTTTTTGAGATGGATTACAACCGGCAAAACCGTGAATGATGGGCCCATAATAGCATATGTTTTCTTGGCTTTAGACGGTATCTGAAAGGCTGGGATTCGCGGTGTTTGCGTGGCGACCTGGCACTGAAAAAATTGGTAAATCTTTGGGATTTTTTTTCGCCACACACGATCGAAGAAGCCAATGCTCAGCCGAAGCGTTCCATCAACCACGACAGCTATATCGTGAAACGATATATAAGGTACAGGACAAAAAAATAAGGCCAAAGTCTTTCCGGAAACTCTGGCCTTCAATTTAACAGTGTGACGGATTTAGGAGGTGATGGATTTGGGATATGTCGGATGAACCTGCCTTTCATAGTAATAGATTCGAAACAGCGCCAAAAAATATACTGCGGCATTTAAAAATGTTAATGCGTTATTGTGACCGGTCCATTCAAAGGAGCAGATGGAGGTCGACGAGAGGGGCCGGGCAGCGCCAGCATCTTCAATTTTCGAATGGGCATTTATGCAATCGAAGACGGCACGCCACTTGCGGGCTAGGCTTGTTCCTTGCCGGGATGAGCCAAAGTTTCCAGATAGGCAGAGACGGCGGAATAGGCGTCCTCAAACGTGTATTCCTGGCCCCATTGAATGATGGCGGCCGAGCCGACCCGCTGCACGATCCAATGATAAATAGTGCCGTTTGGGCGAGCGTCCAGCAGGATGTCGGCGATGTAGTCGCCAACAGAGAGTCTCGTATTGGGTGGCTCGGGAGCCAGCTTAGACGCGACCAAGAGAAGCCATCCTTTGAAAACCCTATTTTGACCAAATGGGGAAGGAACTGCTGCTGGTTAAAGATTCACTAATCATCAGATTGGTTGCCTGGCAGAGTAGCTGGATTGATACTGGAGTTCCAGGTTGGGCTTAAAAACCCAAGTCCTTGGCTGCAAATGAGAGGCTGATAAATCGGAGATCGAGGGAAAAAGGGCGGCATTTGAGCACGAAGGGCCGGAGATCGGGCCCAAATCACAACGCTCAGGGAGGATTATTGATCTTGGGGGCCGAACGGAGCGAGTCCCCGGGGCCAACCCAAACCAAATGCGGGATAGTCTAATGTGTGCCATGCCGTTAAAGATACCCGCCTTGTTTTCCACCCCCAAACGGGCAGGTGATCTTTCCGCAAGTGCCGGCATAGCCATTGGAAACTACCTTGAGATGAAGGAAGTTTGAATGGCAAGAAAAGCCAGGAATGGCAAAAGTACTTATCGCAAAGGCGACCTGTGGATTGCTCCGTCCTTAAGCCTGACGCCCAAGATGCACCAAAGCGATTGGAAACTTGGCAGAGGCGGGCGGGATGAACACAATAGGTACTTAGAACTGGCGGATGTTGCCCTTGGTTTGACGCCTGCGAAGCACAAAACGAAACGTAGTGCATAAAACATAAGAAGAGCGAGAAGAAATGCAAATTTCGAGAGATGCTGATGGGCTGCGTTTCCTGGGGGAGTGCGGTCGTGAAAGCGGCTTTACTCCCGGTGACATTCGATGCGCCGGATGCGGCCGCCGTATTGATCCACGCGTTGACTCCAATGACATTTCACTGGCCTGCACCGGCTGTGGTTTCAAGAAAACCTTCTGGGCAGAGGCTGAAATGCAAGTATATCTGGCCGAAAACTGGAACCGACTAAGGCAAGCATGCACTCATCCTTCAGTAGCGTTGCATCAATCGTCTTGAAGTTAATTCGACTGGCTGCTTCTGTTAACCGTGTAGCCCCAGCACTATTACAATCTACCATTTGTTCGCCCATGTGTTAATTGAAAACGTTAACAGTTAGTCATGTATTTTCCGGCAAAAACGCAGGTACAGGGCACGAGTTCACTCGGGCCGCACGATTTGCGGTTTGCCCAAACCCTTACTCATCTCTTTGCGAAGGTGCGGTAAGCGCGGCCCAGACCCAGCGGCCCATTGCCAACGCAATCATGGCCCATAGCAAGATGAGTGGCAGAAACACCCACAGAATTAACGTGGGTGCGCCTTTAAGGATAAAAATTCCGCGTGCCCCAAAGACGATCACGAATAGAAGAGGGATCCCGTTCAACAGCAGAATTCCGATGCGTTGGATGGGCCGAAGCGGCACTTTGCCGGACCAGAGCTCGAATGCCGACCGGGCCGCACGCGGCACGTGTTCCGGCGCCACGGAATCAAGCTGCCGATTCGCCATTTGCTTCACGCAATCGATGATAGCTCCTGTTACTAGCCCGGATTTCTCACAATTCGAGTTGAGACCATCCGAGCCAGCTTATTTGTGAGAAATAACGGCTAGCGGCAGGAAGGAGAGAATTCAGGATTTTCTTTGTCGCTCCGCTGCGCTACGCGCTGGCCTGCGGCACATGGAAGAAGTCTTTGCGCGCTTTTACGGCACGACTTCGCAGCCCTTGCTTGCTTGTGCTCGCGTCGGGCTAAGCGCTAAAGTCGTGCCCTGACACTTGTTTCACCGTGGATGCTGAGTCGTTTGTTGTGAAAAGAATTACGTGTGGCGGGGCGAACGGTTTGAAATCCCACCCTTCGCAAAGGCGGCGAAGGATGGGGCACCCACGGTCACGTGGGTTGCAGAAAAACCGGAAAAAGCGTGGGCCAAGAGCCAGCTCACCTCAGGTCGCAAAGATGACGTTGAAGAAAAGTTATTTGGTAAAAGAGGCCGGACGCCTCGCGAGAAACGTCCGGACCAGGAACTGCTAAGTGCCAGAAGACCAGAGAG
>JASLFF010000197.1 GCA_030150795.1 Terriglobales bacterium
CGCACGAACCTGGCCCCTTCGCATTCCTGCTCCTTTGAAATTCTTGACGCATTCATCGGGAGGCGCAAAGAGTCTTGACTCAACCATCTTTAGTTTGGAAAAACCAGGCGATGGTGAAGCAGGATGCGTATCGAGACGACATTTTAAGTGTACGCCTTTTCCAGAGACATATGTTCGATGCCGAACAAATCGGGCCTTAGTACGTTCGATATCGGACATAAGCGGGTCATTAAGCTGTTATACTGAGTTTAGCTTTTGCTGCGCGGTCCGCCTGCCTAGCCAATAGAGCTATCCCAGACCCACTTTGCTGCTGAAGCCCGGAAGGATGCATCGGGCAATGTCGGGTCGGGAGAAACCCCGGATTCTTTGCGTTTCACGCTCTGCCCATCAACTCAGGGCAATGCGCGGCGCTTTCCCCATCAGGGAATATGATGTCATTTCCGCCTCGACGCCGGAGGACGCGGTCGCCGTATGTCTAAGCAATCACATTTCCGCGGTCGTGCTCGATTCGGAATTTTCAACTGAATCCGGATGGTCCGCCGCCCGCACCTTGAAGATGGTCAATCCACAGTTGCCCGTGATGCTGCTCTTGAAAAATGGCAATGGGACCGTTCCCAGCGGAGTGGATGCCGTGGCCCAGAGCCATTCCCACATCCTGCCTAAACTGAAAGTGCTTCTCGGATCAGAGGAGTAGTTGAGCGTTTATTGTTGTGGCATTTCCTTGACAGTGAAATCCGGAGGCACTTGAAAGAGCAGTGGGTCAGGCTCACCGGCTCGGATATTTACCAGCTTGCGAACATGCTTGCCGGCGTCAGGATTATCGGAGATATTCACCAAATCCATCTTGAACTCGATTGAGAACCAGCGCTCGGTCGTGGTTGCAATAGGCTTGTCGTTTCCTATTAGTCCTGCCTCCATAATGTGCGTGGAACGCGTGCCCTGTACGGTAAAGCCTTCAATCTGCGATGTGCCCAGGTCTTCCGGCGCAGGATCGGGAGAGGGCGGCGAACGCCTTACCGGCACGGTGGGCCCTGGCTGGACCTTTGGGTCCTGGTTCGCTGGATCTTTTGGGCTTGTGAAAGCCGCCTGCGGCGCTGGCCGTCCCAGAAGGGTCACAGTCGCGATCTTATGTTCCACATCGAGAAAGATGATGCGGCCTTCGACGAGGTCTGTGATGTTGATATGAACGAAAGGCTTGCTGTCCGAATTGAAAACCGGAGCTTCAGTTTCCGTGCGTATGCGCCCCTCGGAATCGCGAAAAAACCTTCCATGGACTTCATAATGGATGTGATTGCCATCGGCCAGGAATTTGTCATTTTCTTCCACCACATCGGCGGAAAAAGGCAGACCTGTATTTCCATGAGTAAAACTCGCGCCGGGTATGCCGCCAATCGTTCCAATGACTGCTCCACGGGCGCCCGAAGTGACAACCGGGCCCTGAGCGCGAGCGAGAACAGCAAATAGAAACAGCGAGAAGAGAACCAACAACCAGCGTAGTTTCGTCATGGCTTGCCTCCCTGGCTTTGCGGAGCAGCAATATTGTGCTACGCGTGGTTTGTTTAGGCAATCCCATCCATCAAAAAGACTCACCACGGAGACGCCGAGGCCTGGAAAATGGCAGCCGCGCCTCTTGTGAATTCAGCAACGGTTTGCCGGCGGGTATCGGCTCTTCACGATATAGCCGGATCGTGTTGCGGACCGCGGAAATCACCATGATCAGCAACATGCCGGAGATGCCAAGAGTTCCGGCGGCATCGAAAAGCCGGTGAGCGCGACCGAAGAGATGAACTGTTGACCTCCACAGCGCAACAACATTGCCGATGGAAAGCAGAATGCGCAACTCCGTGGGTCCCATTTTGTAGTAAGAAATTTTGAAGTCACCCACGGCGTATGTGGCCAGATAAATCTCCACTGACAACATGAGGTAAGCGATCAGCAATCCAAGCGCAACCGCCGGGGACATGTATCCTGAAAGCGCCAGGCCGCCAAGAAGAAAGAAAGCGCTGAAAGCGTCGACAATGTGATCGACATAAAAACCATAGCGAGGGCGCGAGTGATCTCGAAAGCGCGCCAGCGTCCCATCAAGCGAGTCGCCCAGCCAGTTGAGGGCCAGGCAAACGACAACCAGGACCAGTCCAAGGCGGTTGCATGCTGACCACCAGTAAGCCGCGCCCGCTCCCGCCATGGAAAGCAGGCCGAGCAGGGTCAGATGGTCAGAATTGATCCAGGCAGGAGTGCGTGCAGCCAGCCAGATCAGAGTGCGCTTTTCTACGTTGGCCAGAAAGCTCTGCTGGATCCTTTTGGCTTCACGAAAATGGGTGTCATGGGTGGTTTGGCTGGAAGGCCGAGTGTTGAGCATTTTTGAATCACCTCCAAAAGATTCGCTGGTGACCTCGGGCGAGGGCCGGGGAAAAGCTTTGGAAGGAGCTGCGCTTTCCACCAGAGCCTCGCCGCCGGTCAGCCTTGCTATGACGGCACAATGCTCCCGGAAGAAATCAATCGGCAATGCACGCCCGCTCATCTGGGGGTAAAACGGAAGTCAACAGGTAAGTAGCAGAAAAGGCAATGTTTAGGCGGGCCTGAAGAATCGATGCAAACACAGATGAGATCCACTGCCAGACGCCCCTGACGTCACGGCCAAGGTGCGCACCGTGGTACTGGTTGAAGAATATCCTTGAGCACCCTGGAGACAGGCAGCAGAATACTGGCTGTGTTCACTTATAAAGGTGTCGATCACATTGCGCTGGTAACCAAGAGGCTGGCCGCCATGAAGACCTTTTATATGGAAAAGCTGGGCATGACCCTGGAACATGAAGGCAAGGCCAAGGCCGGTTACAACGTGGTGACGCTCCGGGCTGGGGAGTCACTGATTGACTTGTTTGAAGCTACGCCCACGAACCCGGCGCCCACGGCCAACCTGAGCGAAGAACATATCTGTCTATCTGCAACAGGATCAAGCATTTACGACGTGATCGCCATTTTCAAGCGCAAAGGTATGGATCCTTCACAGGCGGAGGTCAATAACGGGTCGAAAGGCAAAGGGCTCTCCATCTGGGTACGCGATCCAGACGGACACAAGATCGAAATCAAGATGGATTAACAATCATTCCAGGCAAAATTTCTCTGGCCGGGCCTTAGTTCTTGCACTACAATTCGTGCACGCTAGCGTTTTGATGGGGGCGAGAAAAGCCTTTAAACATCGGATGGGGGACATGCACTTGTGCTTGGTACATGTCCTAATACCATCTTGCGGTGTACTAAGTAAAAGCTTCTAATCACAACTGCTTGAGTTAGTCAGCGCGGCAACATAAAAATTAAAGACCAGTTGGCGAACCCTCAATCACTCCCCCGAGTCGCCGATGCTCTAGGTTTCTCCAGGAGAGTTTATGCAGATCGGTGTCTACGGTTGTGGTTATCTGGGAACTGTAGTAGCTGCTTGCCTTGCCGATTTTGGCGTGCCCGTGACAGCGTACGGCAGCGACTCCGTCAATACCACGTTACTGGCCAGCGGCATTTTGCCCTTCCATGAAAAGAATTTAAGTGACATTGTCCGCCGCGGCGTGCGCTCTGGGCGGCTCATGTATTCCACGCATTTGCAGTCCATGGTGCAGCGCGCAGAGATCATCTACCTTGCCGAAGACGCCAACCGCGACATGGAAGCTATCTCCATGGAGATTGCCACTTATTGCGACCACGGCCAGATTCTGGTCCTGGTGACCCCTGTACCAGTGGGCACGGCGCATAGGATTGAAGAACGCCTGAAGGCTTCCGGAAAGAATATTACCGTAGTGTCCCATCCGCTGTTCCTTTCTGAAGGCTGCGCGGTGGAAGATTTCAACTGGCCGGACAGAATCGTTCTTGGAACAACTTCAAACGCGGCTGTGACTTCGCTGAAAGCTCTTTACCGACCGTTGGTGATGCGCGGCGTGCCGGTGATTGTAACCAGCCATCAGACAGCGGAGCTGGTGCGCGAAGCTTCCACGGCATTCCTGGCGACCAAAGTTTCCTTTATCAATGAACTTTCAAGCTTGTGCGAACGCATCAATGCCGATGCGGTCGATCTCTCTCTTGCGCTTGGACTGGACAAGCGAATTGCTCCGCGATCGTTGCAGCCGGGATCGCTGGGCGGAAGCTTTACTGAATCAGACATGGACTCATTGGCCAATCTGGCCGCCGGTTCAGGCGTATCGCTCAAGATTCTGAGCGCGGCGCGTGAAGTGAATCAGGAATTCTGCGGACGCATCATGCGGAAAATCAACAGCGCCATGGGCTCGGTTGAAGGGAAGCAAGTCGGCCTGCTGGGACTGGCGTTCAAGCCGAATACGAACTCCGTTGTCAGCTCCGGCTCAATTCGCCTGGCGCGCAGCCTCATGGAAAGCGGCGCGCACGTGAAGGCTTATGATCCTATTGCGATGCCGGACGCGCAGCAGGAATTGAGCGGCAACGTGCGCTATTGCGACTCAGCGTATTCCGTTGCAGAAGGCGCGGACGCGCTGGTACTGGGCACAGGCTGGCCGGAATTCCGCA
>JASLFF010000212.1 GCA_030150795.1 Terriglobales bacterium
TTTCGTAACTTGCTTCCGCGGGTTCCCGCGCACTATTTCCACGTTGAAAGACCACGAATCCTTGCTTTGCTGCCACCAGTTATTTGTGTTGCGGAGAGCTATACATTTTTAAAGATTTATGCCCAAACGGGATTAGCAAACACAATCTAAAGCGATTCAAAGTTTTACAAAAAGTCGATTGACAGAGGTTTCGGTTATGGATTATTACGGTGTTGAAAATTCGAGTGCCAAGTGAGTGAGAGATTGCATGCGCGGTGCGATGTCTCCGAATCGGCGATGAAGTTTGTTTTGCCCGGCTTGCTCCTCTTAGCATTTGCTCCGGCCCAAATTCCCCTGGCCGGCCTGCACTTAGCCAATTGAGACGTTAGACCCTTCAAGGAGTCTGCATGCCGGAAGATTACCGCATTCGCAAGGTGCTGGAATCACTAGAAGATGACCCATCCACAAGTGTTCGTGAACTTGCCAGCCGGGTGAATCTCAGCTGCTCACGGCTGGGACACTTGTTCAAACTTCAGATGGGCGTGGCTCTGAGCCATTTTCTCGCGAATGAGCGACTGGAGAAAGCAGCGGAACTCTTGCGGCAAACCGAGCTCTCAATTAAGGAGATTGCCGTGCGCGTTGGTTATCATCATTCGTCCAGCTTTGATCGCGGATTTCAAAACAAGTTTGGCGCTCCCCCCGTGGACTTCCGCAGAAGAAGCCGTTCTTAGCCGAAGCGGTTCCGCCTGCCCGCCTTGGTTTTCCATTGGAAAATTCTTACTTTCAGCGTCCTAAGCTAAGGAATAGCTGCAAATGCTAAGCAATACTGGTTGACTCAGATGTGTTGTTCCTGTGAAATCCCTAGACATCGTGCAGCGACCAGAATCCGAACGCGGGATCAGGACTCGCGCTGGGGTTGAGGGTTCGCCCACTTGAACCTGCACAAAATCGAAGCTGATCTCGACGGATAAGAATCGGCTCGATGCAGTAATCACTTTACCACCAGGATAGAGGGAAGCAGTCTGTAACAGATTGTCGGCGGCAATGCCGCCGGTTCAACATCAACCCATATTCGTCAGCGGGCAGTGGCGGATCTGGATGGTGAAGGGGCTTCCATGTGCGCGGATCAGTCTTCTGCCAAGAAGAACGGAGTAAGAACCACTTCGTTCAATCTGGAACTCATAAAAACAGCTACAAAAAATGGGACTGCCAATTGCAATGGCTTACCTCCGCGCGCGTTGATCCCTGTGGTCGAGGATTGCCGCCTGCGCAAAGTGCTGCAGATGATTGCATCGAATTCACAACAAAATATTCAAGAACTGGCGCAAGAGTGCAATTTGAGCGAGTCCCACTTGCAGCACCTGTTCAAAGAATCCACGGGGCTGGGACTGGGGCGGATGCTGGCCGATCAACGAATGCAACGCGCAGCCAAGTTGCTTGGGCAAACCAATCTCAGTATCAAAGAGATTGCGTGGACCGTTGGCTATGAACACACCTCAAGCTTCACTCGTGCGTTTGAGCGTTATTTCCGTGAAGCGCCGCGAAGCTTCCGCCAGAAGCACGGGCGACAGAACGGCAACGGCATGAAGGAGCAGTTCTAGCACCATTACGTTTTGAAACTCCTGCCGAAACTGCATGGGAACAAATTAACAGTGCGCGAGCTTGCTCCCAAAGTAGAGCTTCCTTCTAACTTTTTTCTTTCCAGTGCAGAACAAGACCCGTCGCGTTCAGTCCAAACGCAATTACCCAATTCCCAAACGGACCCTTTTTTAATCAAGCCAGACGACAGAAATCGTCCGCATTCATTGCTTGGATTTCAGAGCACCCGCACAAAATGCTAACAAAAAGACAATTCAGCTAACGCTTCAGTGTTCGGGAGAAACGCGGAGAGACTAGTCTGTCGACTCTGGTGCGGGGCCGCATGTCGATGGATGAAGAAACCCGCACCGTTATCCGCAACGTTTTTGAAACATGGTTGTCAGGCGGCTAAACGCAGAGGAGGCAAGGCATGTATTTCAACGTATTCGGCGAAAAAGTTTCCAGACGACGCTTTAAAGAAATGTGTGAGGCCGCCAAGAACCGGCGCGAATTGATCGCCGCCGGGCTCACCAGCCGGCGCGACCTCTTTAAAATGGGGCTGCTGACCGCAGGTGGCATGTTGGTCGCCAAGAGCGGGTTGAGCGCCCGGGCGCAAACAACAGTTCAAACCAACCAGCCGCCGAGTTCGGGGCAAAACACCAGTCCTGGCACAAATCAGAACTGCGTGCCCGGCAACCAGACGGCCAGTCCGCCGACCAGAGCTTTCATCCAGCCTCTGAACATCATGCCAGTAGCCAGGACGGTGCATTCGTTGACCCCCGCGCCCACCGAGAACCCCAATGTGGGTGCAGGTGAAGTTCGAGCCGCTGCCTTCCAAGCACCGCAGATTGACGCCACGCGGTTCCCAGTGGTTCCCGGAACGCTCTATCAGATGAACCAGCGGCAGTTCACAGCCAGTTTTTCGCCCGACTTGCCCAACCAGACCGTCTGGGGGTTCGACGACAACAGCGGCAGGGGTACGCGCAGTCCTGGTTATACCTATCAGGCGTTTTACGGCCAGCCGCAGTTGACGCGCAACATCAACTCGCTGCCGAATGTAAATCAGGTCAACAACACTGGTTTCGGAATGCCTTCGGTGTCCACCCACTTGCACAACGCGCACAACCCCTCAGAATCCGATGGCAATCCCTGCGACTTCTACCCCGCCGGACATTTCTGCGATCAGTACTATCCCAACGTGCTGGCCGGCTTCAACTCCACCAACGCACCCAATGGCGACATCAATGAATCGCTGAGCACATTGTGGTATCACGATCACCGCGTGGACTTCACTTCGCAGAACACTTACAAGGGCCTGTTCGGCTTCTATTGCCTGTTCAACCAATTTGACACCGGCAGTGACGAGACTGGTTTCCGCCTGCCCAGCTTCCCGCAGCACGATATCCCGCTGGCCTTCAATGACAAGGTGTTCGATCCCCAGACTGGCCAATTGGTGTTCGATTTATTCAACCTGGATGGAATCCTTGGCGACAAGTTCCTGGTCAACGGTGTGATCCAGCCATTTCTCAATGTGGAACCGCGCCGCTATCGCTTCCGCCTGCTCGACGTCGGCCCATCACGCTTCTACGAGTTCTTCCTGACAGGTAATGTGGGAGGAACAGGTTCAGCCACGACGAACCCCTACTTCCTGATTGGCACGGACGGGAACCTTCTTCCCCATCCAGTCCAGGTTAATAGCGTCCGCATCGGCCCGGCTGAGCGCGTGGACGTGATCATCGACTTCAGCAAGTTCGCCGGCAAGACTCTCTATCTGGAAAACCGACTGAACCAGCTTAGCGGCCAGGGGCCTGCGGCCGTCGATAGCCAGCTTGCTCCTCAGAACAGCTCTACAACCGAGTGCAGCCTGGTACTGAATGATCCCAATAATCAGGGAGCCATCAAGCCTGCCGGCGGTGGCAACCTGATCCTGCAGTTCCGCGTGAGCGGCACGCCAGTGACTGACAACAGCGTGGATCCGGCGACGAATCCATCCTTCTATCAGTTGCCGTCCACCACTCCCACGCCACGTATTGTCCGTACCTTCAAATTTGACCGCTTGAACGGGCAATGGTCGATCAACGGCCAGTTCATGGACTGCGGCTATGGAAATGGTGGAACGGGTGGCGAGTCTACGGAGACCTTCCGCTTCACGGTACAGCAGAACAGCGTAGAGCACTGGCTCTTGACTAACCTCTCGGGCGATTGGACGCACCCCATCCACATCCATCTTGAGGAGCACCAGATCATGAACCGCAACCGGGTGGCGCCAACCGTGCCCACCGATCTCGGGCGCAAGGACGTTACCCAGTTGCATCCCAACGAGCGCGTGGAGCTGTTCTTCCGCTTCCGGGACTGGCTGGGCAAGTACCCGATCCACTGCCATAACGTTGTCCATGAGGACCATGCCATGATGGCAATCTGGCATGTTCAGCCGCAGGGCGACAACATCCTGGTGCCATAACGAGGGCCATAACCGGCGCTCCGCACAACGATTGTGCGGGGCGCGGAAGGGAGATTCGATCATGCCTGATGTATCACGAAGAAAGTTCCTGCGCTTGACGGCTACCGCGCCCCTGGCGGCCACCGTTCTCGCCAAAAGCGCAGCGGCGGCGGCTCCGAAAGTTTGGCCCACGGTGACCGAGGAATCCGCGCGCCGACGCCTCCAGCAACTCAATCTGCCCAATCTTCCCCTCGTCACTCATGAGGGCAAGAGGGTGTTGTTCTATGACGATCTGGTCAAGGACAAGGTCGTTTCTTTCAATTTCTTCTACGCCAACTGCGACGAAGTCTGTCCGTTAGTGATGGCCAACCTAGCTAAGGTGCAGAAGCTGCTGGGAAACCAGGTGGGCAAAAAGTTCTTCATGTATTCGTTCACCTTGAAACCGGATGAGGACACGGTTGAGGTGCTCAGACACCATCGCGCTATGTACGGCGCTGGACCGGGCTGGACCTTTCTCACTGCCACACCGGACAACATGGAAAAGCTTCGCAAGGCGATCGGGTTCTCATATCCCGATCCGGCCATCGACAAGGATAAAACCCAGCACATCGGCAACATTCGCTACGGCAATGAACCGCTAATGTACTGGTCGGCTTGTCCGGGGATGGCTAAAGCCAAGTGGGTGGCGGAAACGCTGGAATTGATGATTCACCCTGACGGAAGCCGGGTTCTGGTGCCCTGATGTTGGTTGTTGACGACAGATAGGGCCGCAGTTGTCAAACAGATTCTTCATTCCGGGACGCACGAAAATGCGGCCCTAGGGAGGACAAAGTTGTGAAAAGCTTATTGAAAGCAACGTTTGTTTGCATTTTCGTTTTAGCGGTGGCCGGGCTCGTGACCGCGCAAACTAATGCGCCGAATACCCCGCCTTTCTCCCACTTTAACCCTGGGCCGTGCGATTTCAGCAACCAGTTCTACAACGACACTGGCCTTGACTCAAGCAGCGCCGCCGAACTGAATTCTGAACCCGACGGACGCTTTGGGACCTTCCGGCAAACTGGGCCACCGGCCACCGGCAGCCAAGTCAATTGGGTGGCTGACAGCACGGATTGTGCCGCAAAGGATCCTACGCGGAGGAATTTCCGCATCCTGGCCACCACCGGAGGCAACTCTGACGATGGCAACAGTCCTTTTAGCTGTGCTGATCAAGGTGGCGCTTTTGCCACTCCCCCGTGCGCTGGGCAGCCCGGCATACCGGAAACCGTTGAGTTCATCTCCATTCTCGCGTTTATACACAACCAGAATGCTTTTATTGGATCACCGGGCGCTGTCCAACAGAACTACTCGCGCACAGTTGGCTTCATCAACGGCGGTCTTGAGGGGGTTCAGACGAACCCCGGCGAGACCATCTCGCTAACCCCGGGTACCGACGCGGGTGGGAACACCACAGGTCTTAACCCGCGCGGGATCAGCATGCAGTACATCGTAAGCAATTTTGAGGCATACGCCGCGCTGAACCAGTTTCTGCCTAACGGTCAATTCGCCGCCGGTCCCTGCTCCGTCGGTATGAACGCCAACCAGGGACACCCAGTTCCA
>JASLFF010000215.1 GCA_030150795.1 Terriglobales bacterium
CCTGACTTCGCCATATTGCCCTGGGTCAATGTGGTAAAGATAGGCGGGCAAAGCATTATGGACCGCGGGCGCAGCGCGGTGTATCCGCTGGTGCAGGAGATTGTGAGCAATCTTGGCCGGCATAAGATGATTCTGGGAACAGGAGCAGGCACCCGCGCACGCCATATTTACAGCCTGGCAATTGATCTTGGACTTCCAACCGGAGTCCTTACCGTGCTGGGTACCGCCGTGGCCTGGCAGAACGCGCAGATGCTGCATTATCTGCTGGCCCAGTATGGCATCCCGTTCATCGAGCCGGAAGGGTTCGGCACCTTGCCACATTATTTGATGGAGCGCGGCGCAGTAGTCTGCCAGGGAATGCCGCCTTACAAACTATGGGAGCCGAATCCGCCGGTCGGGCGCATTCCACCGCAGCGTACTGACACGGGATGCTTCCTGATAGCGGAAGTATTCGGCGCCCGCAAGATGATTTACGTAAAAGATGAAGATGGGCTCTACACGGCTGACCCCAAGAAGCATCCGTCTTCAGAATACATTCCCCGCATCAGCGTGGAGGAATTATTGGCGCGCGATCTGGAAGACTTGATCGTGGAGCGGGCCGTGCTGGAATTTATGGCGCGGGCGCGTAACATCCGCGAAATCCAATTCATCAACGGACTCAAGCCCGGTCAACTCACTGCGGCGCTGAACGGTGAAGCTGTGGGGACCATCATCTATAGAAACGGAGATGCCAAGTGAGTTTCGATCATTCCAGCTCTCAGCATGTCACATCGAGCCTGATGCGCGAATCATTAGTGGATAAAAATGTCATCGCGCGAACCGAGGCGGCAGTGTCCGCGATTCTGCCTGACGTAAACGTGATCCAGATCGGCGGACATTCGATCATGGACCGGGGACGTTCGGCCCTGCTCCCGCTATTGGATGAAATTGTGGCCAATCAAGCGGAACACCGGATGATCATCGGCGTAGGGGCCGGGGTGCGCTCACGGCACATCTTCTCCGTGGGACTGGATTTAGGTCTGCCTACCGGCGCGCTGGCTGCGCTTAGCGCAAAAGATTCCGCCCAGAATGCTTACATGGTTTCCTGCCTGCTGGCAAAACATGGATTTGTGTATCTGGAAGCTCCCTTTGTAGTGCAGTTACTTCCCGCGATGCTGGCAGCAGCTCGCGGGGCAGTCTTTAATGGCATTCCGCCCTACTCGCTATGGGAGCATCCGCCCCTTGTGGGCAAGCTGCCGCCTCACGGCAGCGACGCTGGATCATATCTGGTGGGTGAGGTCTTTGGCGCGCGCAGCGTCATCCTGCTCAAGGATGTGGATGGAATCTATACAGCCGATCCCAAGACGGATCCAGCGGCGGAGTTTATCCCTGAGGCCACGGCACAGGAACTCATTGATAGAAAACTGCGCACACTCCCCATTGAACCGGTGGTGCTTGATTTGCTGACCCGGGCGAAATTAGCGCGTAGTATTCGGGTCATCAACGGCTTAACGCCAGGCAATCTTACCCGCGCTCTTAAAGGAGACCCGATAGGTACGCTGATCAAGCAATAATGATCGCGTATAGCAGCGAATCGAGATAAACAATAAATTCACGAAGCTATTTCATCTGTTTGCGAGCCTGCCAGAAAGAATGTTCTGGCCAGCGATGCTCGATTGCATAGTATAGGCGACGCTGTCGTACATATTCTTCAAATTCCAAACGCACTTGCCTGGCATATGAGGCCATCGAGTCGGTCTCACCATGAAGGCACGCGGTGACGGCGGCCGTTGCAGAACTTGCTTGACGAAGCGCCTTGAAAACGCCACGCCCTGAAAGCGGATCATATGAAGAGGCGCTGTCTCCAACGGCCAGCCAGCCATTGCCGAAAACTGCCGTACGGCAGGATGAGGTTACGCGCAGCACTCGCGAGTCCTGGATCTGGCCGCCTTCCAGTCGGCGCGCCGTGAAGGGAGCAGCCTTGAGTTGTTCGTCAATCGCGATGCCGTCTCGGCGATATATGCCGGGATCGGTAAAAAACATTGCAATCGCTGTTTCTCCCGGCAGTGGAGCGCTATACCACCAGCCGGATGAAGTGGTCTCAATGCAGGTGCGGAGATCCCGCGGAAATCGAGCCGAACAGGAGATTGTTAGCGCAATCGCCAGCAATTCATCTTCGGTCTCGCGATCTGCATTGCCGTCAATGCGAAGCCCGTTTCTTCCGCAGGCATCGACCAGAATGCGCGACCGGCACTCACTCACACTCCAACCATTATCTGTGCGGCAACATGTTCCCACGCGGCGGCAGGGATAGACCTGCGCTCCGGCGCGTGCGGCTTCCTTCACCAACATGGCATCAAATTGTCTGCGATCAATGTGCCACCCAGGGCCATGAACGTTGCGAACGAAATCCACCTCTACAGGGAGCGGATCGCCCCAAAGGGAGATCATGCCAGAGGTCTCAAGCGGAGAAAGCGATTGGAAGGCTTCCCAAAGTCCCAGGCTGCGCAAAACCGGATTGATCTCCGGCGGCAAGGTCTCGCCATACCTTGGAAGATCATATGCCGTGGCTTCCAATAAAGCGACGCGGCATCCCTGGCGTGCCAGGCACAAAGCAACTACCGCGCCCGCAGGTCCACCGCCCGCCACCAGTACATCGAACTCTTCGACCATCGCCACCTTAATGAAAATTAATGATTAGCCTGTAGTGTGCCATTCAGTAGTCCGCTACATTTAGCATGGAATTTCATGCCTCACAGAATATAATTTACAACCCAAGGAAGAAATCATGAACGTGGATTCGGTTGTTGCGGCGCGCATTCATCCAGCGATTGGCATTGCTCGGGTAGGAAATAGCGATGAATTCTTTATTGGTCCTGAGGTGCCGCACCCCACTCCACCACCCGAGGGCGGCTATCGCGACAAGCAAGGCCGGCTCAAACGGCAGGCTGCGCGTTTTCGTGTCTATGGATACGACAGCGCCGGCAATGTGGTCGCGGAGTTGACCGCATCAAATGCAGAGATCAAGTGGACAGCGCACGTGGCGAACAAGAAGGCCGCGTGGTACGACTTTGACGCCGCGCTCGATTTGCCCGAAGCCGTCAATCTCCAGTCTGCCCGTCGTAATGCGGCGATTCAGGGAAAGGACCGGGAAAAGCTGGTCATTGACCCAGGGCCGCGATCAGTATCCGGCAGGAGACAAAAATCAAGTCCGTTTGATACAGGCAAGTTTCTCGGACAAAAGGTGTATCTCGGGGAGTTGCAGACGGATGAAGAAGGCCGATTAATTTTCATCGGAGGAAAGGGCAAGTCGGGCAGTCCTCTGCCGGAATACACCCTGGTTACATTTGCCAACAATCTGAGATGGTATGACGATATGTCGGATGGGCCAGTGTCTGCGACGGTCAGCATCGGCGGGCGCACTATCCCTGTTGACCCGGCCTGGATAGTAACCGCTCCGCCCAACTACTCGCCCGATTTGGTAACGCCGCAGACGATGTACGACGTGATCCGTGACGCGGTTACCGGGCCGCTGCTGCCAAAGCCGGGCAAGCCATCTTTTACGCGCGATATTCTGCCGCTGTTCCGGCAGTTCCACGAGGCGCAATGGGTCAATAGCGGTTTTTTTGTTCAATTCGGCTGGATGGGGCCAAACGACTTCATGCGGCCGGATGTACTCAAGAAGTTGTCCACGCCTCCGACGGGAACCGACGACCCTTTCGGTGAAATGCGCCGCCAGATCTTCTATTCATTCCGCGACCCTTCTGCCACCACGTTCGAACCTCTCAAATGGCCTCCGCTTTATGGAGATGCATTTGGCAGCTTTGACAGCCCTCCGGGCCCGCGGGTCGGTTTTGCTTTCACGAAGACGATCTATGAGTTTCTGCGGCAATGGATGACCGGCAACTTTACCGGCGACTACGACCCCTCCGTGCGAGAGCCAGAGTCGATCGTCGATGTTGCCGTGGCGGAACAACCCGATACCCTGGACCGTGCCGCTCTACACTTTTGCATGGGCGGACCGTTTCACCCCGGTTGCGAGATGACATGGCCGATGCGACAAGCCTCCATGTATCGCGCACCATTTCGTTTACGCCAGCGTGCGGACGGCCAGGCGGAGCCCGACTATGGCGAGTTCCTGACACAAGCCACAGTCCTGGCTGAAGACGGACCGCTTTCCGCCAGCGGTCCTGGCGATATCAGCAAATGGATGGCAGTGCCGTGGCAAACGGATACAGCGAGTTGTCGAGCCGGTTATCCTGGCAGACCGTTTCCGGAAGACGCCTTCATTCCGAGCTTCTGGCCCTCGCGCGTGCCGAATACGATCCTGACTGATGCGAACTACAAAATCGTGATTGACGCCAGCCAACCACTCGAGAAACGCATCGCTGCGTTCTACGACCGGTGCAATTGGTTGCGGAGTCTAGGTCTGAAGCGGCCTTACGTGGAACAGATCACGCACATGGTTCATCACTTCGGCGAGTTGGGTCTGATAGAAAAACGTGAAACCACGGCGGGCCCGGATTTTCCTTCCGTGATGTATGTAGAGACGCTTCCGCCAGGGGCGCCAGCACCAATATTGCGGGCGGCTGCCTCTTTGACCGAAATAGCACGCGAGCCTGAACCGTCGGGAGTCAGCCTCGAATTCGCGCAGGCCAGGTTTCCCGCGTCGCGTCGCCTCAAACGCTGAAGGCACCGCAAGGCTGACCAATTGACTGATTTTGTATTGTCTGTTTCTCCAGTCTCAGCGTTTCGGAAGAGTTCCCGCAGATCTCGGCAAAAACTGCTCTGAGATCTTGCAGACATATGATTCATGTAGCAGAGTTTAACCAGTGGCAGGAGACGGAACGCAAGACACCTGCCAGCAGACAAAGAATCGGATGATAACCTCGTGATCGGACTTCACGGCCTTTGCTAGCAATACCAACACAATTCCAAAATGTATCCTCAACTCTAACTTCGGCCATACTCTTCACTGGCAACAAGACTGATTTTTTTCTGCATCAACTCTCTCCCATTCTGGGAATCCTGATTGCGAAAATTCCAGTGAAAACGTTGAACGAGAGAACGATTCTTCTTAAGCTGGTTTGATGTGGTCGCAATTTGTTTTCTTCTTAGATGGAAGGTTGCGGAAAGCGGCCCGAGACGAAAACACAGAGGACACTAACCGGCAATGGCCGGCAACTCCCACGCCTATGCCGACAAACCTGAAGCTCCGGTAAACCAACCCTGATTTTTAGGTGATCCATATTCTTGCTAAACCATATTTTTGGCCGATCATGCGGAATTAGAAAAAGTCATTTCACTCAAAAAAGGAGCAATCAATGTTGGAGCAAATCATGTCTAACCGAGTACTGACCCGCCAGGGCGCGCGCGAGTTGACGACCGAAGAAGTACAGCATGTTGCCGGTGGAACCACGACTGGATGCCGTGGCACTTCACTTCACAAGGGTGGCCCCATAGTCGATGTCCTCTGCGACCCTAGCTAGCCAACCAGGGACGCAGTTTCAGAATGAAGTAAATGGAAGAACAATTCATAAAGGAGAAAAATAATGTCGAAAAGCCCAGACAATCGAGTACTTAGCCGTCAACTGGCCCGAGACTTGACACCCCAGGAGCTTGAAACCATTACCGGCGGATTTTTCACAAATCCGAATCGAGATGTAACCACTACTTTCTGCACGCTTGCCTCAGACGGCGACGATGACTAAACAGAAAGAGGGCCGCCCGCCGGATGGCGACGGCCCCTTTTTAGCTTGCCGTAACTCAAGGCAGTGAAGTACACGCCAGTTCCCAGGACTCAATCCAGACAGGAGGACCGCTCAACATGAAGGTCATTATTTTTGCCTATGCCAAAGAAAACCACACAGCGCCGGTAAAGTGGGCGCTGGAGCAAGCCGGCTATGAAGTAGCTTGCTGGGGCGGACTTTCATGGACTGAACAGCAACAAGCTTCACTGCAGCTGAACGCGCAGACGAAGATGACTCTGGGGCCGCACACGGTGGAACCCGGCGATGCAATCTGGATCCGGCGGCCTGACGTGCCGACGCACAATCCCAACGCATCAGAGGCGGACAGGAAATTTGCGGAACAGGAATATCGCGCCTTTTACCACTGCATTGCGTGCACGCTGGAAACCCTGCCTGTGTGGTGCATCAACAAATTTTCAGCGGCGCGTTTTATCCACAACAAGGCGGTGC
>JASLFF010000227.1 GCA_030150795.1 Terriglobales bacterium
GATATCGAGCTTGTCTTTGGGATAGTCGATCTTGCAGATGGATTCCACCAGGCGATCCACCACGAACTGCTCGTTGTAAATGGGAAGCTGAATGGTCACGCGCGGAAGCTCCGTGAACTTTGCCGGTGGCTCCGTCGTCCGATTCTTGCGGTTGCGGTAGTACATATACACCAGCGCATACCTGTGCATGCCGTAACCAGCCAGGATGATCATCACAATGAAATACGGAATGAGCAGCGCCAGATCAAAGCCGTTCGGCGAATAGAGACCTTTAAAGGTCCTGTCCATGAACTGGCTCTTGAAATAGTGGACGATTCCCTTCTGCGAATTGGCAAAGAGCAACAGCGCAAGACTGAAACAGACGCTCAAATACACCCCACAAGCCCCTAGCTAGGATCAGAATCCTAAATTGTAACCCAATTTGGGAAATGACCATGTAGCTGCTCTCGGCAACACCTATCGTCGATTATCAAAGAATATTTCCATGCCCGCACGGCCACACCGTCTCGGCTGTGCAATCCGGTGCACACAGGGGGCCGAATGACGTCCATGCGACTCGTCAGCACCTTCTACGCTGGATCACCGCAAAATCCATGTAACGTTTTACTTGATCAGCGCACTCCTCCTCAAAGGAGTTTTCTCTTAGCTTTGGCGTTCGCTTTTCGTTGCAATGAACGCGACCAACGTAAGAACACTCCTTTGTTTTCAGGCAACCACAGAACGCACATCCTTTCGTCAGTGTGTGCCAATCACCAGTTACCTGAAACAGACAAGGAGATAATATGAGTCGCTTAGCAGTCGGACACCAGAGCCGGATTGTTCATGATCCTCAATCTGGCGCTCTCAGATCATGGTTGAATCTCAACTTCAGACCGGCCACCAAAGCCGGCGAAAACGCCCAGGACACCGCGCGCACTGTTCTCACAGACAGTGCAGATCTGTTCAAATGGCAATCAACACTGCCAGACATCACGGATCGCGGCGTTGTCACGGGCCCCCATTCCTCATCCGTCCGGTTCTTCCAAAGTTTCAAAAAACTTCCGGTGGACACCAGTGACATTGTTGTGAATCTTGATGCTCAGGGGCGACTTCATTCCATTTATAACAACTATCACTATGACATTCCTGAAACTCTGGATCCCGGCAAGGTCCAGGTCACTGAGGACGAAGCGCGCCAGCTTGCCATTGCTCTGCTGGAAGGCCATGAAGGACGCGAACCCGTCCATACATCACTCATCGTTTATCAGTACCAGCCGGTGCACAACAGCACCGGAAAGCCCGCTCTCCTTAACCCGCGGACCCGCACGCTGGCCATGTTCCAACTGCGTCAGACAGAGGCGGCCATCCGGCAGGAGTTCACTCCGCAACTGGGCCGGTATTACATTGCCTGGGATGTTCATGTCCTCACCGCCAACCCGCGAGGGAATTGGCGTGTCCTGATTGATGCAGTCACGGGAAACACGCTCAATTTAATCGACCTCCTGCAGTACTCAGCTGGAACTGTCCAGGTCTTTGATCCAAACCCCATCGTTACCAGTGGGAACACTGCTCTGCGCCATACGTCACCAAGTGCTGTGATCAACGCGCAGCGCGTCACCAGCAACGTCAACAATCTCAATCCGCCGATTGGCGGGAATCTGGAGTTGCATGGTCCGTTTGTCCAGATGAAGGAGGAAGAATCTCCAACCGTGGCGGAGCCCACCAGCCCAACCGGCACCTTCGAATTTTCCTGGGACAACAATTCCTTCCTCGACGCCATGGCATATTTCCATGTGAATCGTTTTCAGGACTATGTCCAGAACACGCTGGCTATCAACAACGCTGCGAACTACTCAATTCCCGTGGATCCCCAGGGCCTTGGTGGCGTTGACAATTCTCATTACTCACCCGGCGGAGGTGGAACAGGCTACATCGCGTTTGGAGGCGGCCTCCAGCCCATCCCCGCCACCAATCCAATTCCGGATGCTGCAGACGCCATGGTTGTTTTGCATGAATACGGCCATGCCATTCAGGACAACAGCAACCCGGGATTTGACAACCCGCCGGCTGGTACCGGCGAAGGTTTTGGCGACACCCTGGCCGCCATTTTTTACGATGACAAGCATGCCAACCCGGGCGCTACTCGTGGCTTCATGATGTCCTGGGATTCTGAGATGGGTACCGGGTCATGGACAGGGCGGGTATACAACCTAACTTGGCTCTTCGACGGTCCGGAATACGCCAATGCCATTGCCACTGACAACCAT
This sequence comes from Terriglobales bacterium, assembly GCA_030150795.1. The sequence goes on from JASLFF010000227.1 coordinate 2,247, forward strand.
ATCGCCGGACAGCTCTGGTGTACCACTATGTTTGAGCTATATCGCAAGCTCGGCGGTGATTCGGTTTATTCATCGGTAAAAACTGATGCGCGCGATCTCTCCCTGCGCCTGCACCTGATGGCAAACTTCAATGTTCCCACTAGCAGCTCCACCGCCGCGCAGATGGGCCAGCAGATGGAAATAGCAGATACCAACCTGGGCGGCTGGCGCTATGCCAACGGCTTGCACCGCAAGGTAATCTATGACACCTTCCGCAAACGGCATCTCTCCGGCTATCCCGACCTGCCCGTGGATGTTTACATCAACGATGGCCGCAATGGTGGTTATGGCTCGCTCACCGGAAATGATCTGTTTACTGAGCGCCTTTGGCTCGACGGCTGGTGGGAAACCCAGGACATCTGGGTCAAAGTGGTTCCTTACGCCAGCGATGCCGATCAGCAGGCAGGTGATCCCGGAGATCACGTGGAGCCTCCCGTGGGCAGCCCGGCATATCTCTATGTGCGGGTGAAAAATAAGGGCACCAATTTGGCTGGTTCCGGACCCATCACCGTGAAGGCCTTTCATGCTGATCCCGGAATTGGTTTGACCTGGCCGGATGACTGGGTCCCCATGGATACACCTTCTCTCACTGTTGCCAACGTGCTTCCCGGAGCGGGAAACCATGTAGTCGTCGGACCGTTCCCGTGGACGCCTACCGTGGTCGGTCATGAATGCGTAGTCGCCGTGGTGGAGTGCGCCAACGATCACGCAATCGAACAGGATTTGCTTTCCACGGACCACGTGGCCGACGGAGACCTTGTTCCCTTTGACAACAACATGGCCCAGCGCAATCTCGCGCCCACACCGGCCAAGCGTGGAGGTACGCACAAATTCGTGGTTCGCAACCCGCTTGATCGCCACGCCATCGTGGAATTGCTGTTCGATAGCACGCTGCCCAAAGGCTGGCAGTGGCGCTTCTCTGACGGACAGCGGATGTCACTCGGCCCACGCGAGACCCGCTGGGTGGAAATAACCATTGATCAGGCCAGTGGTTCTGAGATCACGAGGTTCGATACGCCGTATCAACTCGCCATCACCGGATTGATTGAAGGCAAGCCCATCGGCGGTATGACTTTCTACCTCGCGCCGCCCTCGGCATTTCCAGGACCAACCGGCATACACAAACCGCATCATGGACACGAGCAACACCATTTCGGTGAAGCCCGTCACGATCTGCTGTCTTTCGATATACCGTGGCGGGAATGCGAAGCCGAAGGCGAAATTGAACTTCGACTCCGCTTCAAAAAACGTTGAATTCTCGCCAATCGGCAC
>JASLFF010000284.1 GCA_030150795.1 Terriglobales bacterium
ATTCGACTGGCTTCCTGTATTCACCCAGATATTCCCAAAAGGAGAATTGGAGAAACAATCCGCTTCTGAAATTCAGGGCAAGGCCTATGGCCCCGCTGAATTCAGGGCGAGGTTGCGCGGCATGTGTGAACTCCTGCGCAACAACGAAATCGGTCGTGCCATCAAAGCCATTAATCCCGATCTTTTGCTGGTTTCCAGCGGCATGCCATGGGTAGGCATCGCGGCGCACCAGACAGCCATTCCCGTCATTCAATTTTCCAGCACTTTGATTTCGGTGGAAGACTGGTCCGTTCCGCCATTTCGGACCAATCTGGTTCCTGATGATACATTGCTTTCCCATGTGCGCATCCTTGTCGCATGGAAAAAATTGTTGCTGCGGCGCAGGTTTCGGAACCGTGCATGGGACATTTCCAGCGAGCTTAAGACACTAGCGCGCGATTGTGGTTTCCCCCGCAACAAGATTGATTTTGCGGTCGAGACATGGCCGCGCCTGTTGCTCCCTGAACTCGTCTTTTGTCCCAAAGAACTCGATTTCCCGAGGCGAAAGGTGCCGGAAGCGTTCTTCGTTGAAGCATCGATCGATCTGCAGCGAAAAGATGCTTCTTTCCCCTGGTCTCGCCTTGAAGAGCCCCGACCTATTGTCTTCTGTGCCCTGGGGAGCTTGCTTGCCACCAAAGCTTCTTCAAAAGTTTCGCGCTTCTTTCAGATGTTTCTGGACGCCATAAGAGAACGGCCAGCCCTCCAGGCAGTGGTGGCAATTGGTGGCCACTTGAAGCCGGAGGAGTTTGATTGCCCGGCCAATGCTTTGCTTGTAAGCCATGCTCCGCAGTTGGAACTGCTGAAACGTTGCGCCCTGATGGTTGGACATGGCGGCTTCAGCAGCGTTAAGGAATGTATCTTTATGGGAGTGCCGATGCTGCTGGTGCCGCTCTCCTATGATGAACCGGGAAACGCCGCCCGCGTGGTTCACCACAAGATTGGCCTTCGCCTGCAACTGGAAGAAGTTTCGGCCGGCACGCTGGGATCCTGCATGGATACATTGATGGAAAATGGCGAGTATCGTGACAACATCAGGAAAATGTCAGAGAAATTTGTGGAACTAGAAGAACGTTCTCCGGCCTGCCAGATTATTGAAAACACCCTCGCTGGCCGACCAATCACCTGATGCGCTGTGTTACTCGTAGCGCAATGCTTGCATAGGACTTACTTTTGCCGCGCGCAGGGCCGGAAGGTAGCTGGCGACCAGCGCGACAATACATAAGGTCCCGGCTGCCGCCAGGATCGTGAGAGGATCCAGGGCGCCTAATCCGTATAGTTTTGATGCGACAAAGCGTGTGCCCACGCCAGCAAAAACCAATCCCAGAACAATCCCAATCAGGATCATTGCTCCCATTTCCCGTAAAACAAGACGAATTACCCGGAGCCTGCCGGCGCCTAGCGCCATGCGAATGCCAATTTCATTCGTGCGGCGGGCGACTCCATAGGAGAGTACGCCATAAAGTCCCATGGCGGCCAGCAGCAAAGCTACAGAGCCAAAAATCACGCACAGGCTGGCAATCATGTGGGGCTGAGCGTTGGTGCGGTCCAAAGACTCCTGGAGCGAGCGCACATCTTCAATAGGCAGGTCTTGATTCACTCCGAAGATTGTTTTGCGGACTGCCTCCACCATATTTTGCTCGTCACCTATAGTGCGGATTTCAAAAATGGCCCACGGCGATGGCCCATCCATGCCCTGGTCCGTGGCAACGTAAAATCGCGGCGGCACGTTGCCGCGCAGATTATGGTCGCGTACGTCGCGAGACATGCCCACAACTTCCATCACATTTTTCTTCTCGCCAAATTTTTCCGTAACGTGGCTTCCAATGGGATTGCGTCCCGCAAAGAAGAGCTTGGCAAATGCTTCATTGATCACACAAATGTGGGGAGCAAATGCAGTGTCCTGTGCGCCGATTTCACGTCCCATCAGCACCGGAATGCCAACAGTGGAAAAGTAGCCGGGACCGACCATGTCAAAGCGGGAAAACTTCTCGTTGTCTCGCTGCGGCGTGAATCCTTCGACGTCAATCTCATCAGCCGACTCCGATCCCCCCATCAACCCATTCATCGAGTAAGTAACTCCGCGTACGCCAGGCAACTGACGGAGCCGATCATCAAGATCGTGCCAGAGATTTCCCAGCCGCGCATCCTTGTAACCTGCTGTCACGCCATCTACGGTCAACATCAGCAGCTTTTCTTTTGCATATCCAAGTTCCACCGCCTGCAATTTCCAGAGCGTTCGCAGGAAAAGACCTGCGCCAACCAACAGCACGAGCGAAATGGCTACCTGCATGACTACCAAGCCCTTAGCCAAGTTCAGTCGCCCGGCAGAAGCAGTCAGCCCGCGCCCGGTGTCCCGAAGTCCCAGGTTGAGGTCAACATGAGTGCCACGCAGAGCCGGCGCTAAACCAAAAAGAATGCCGGTCAGCAAAGAGACGGCTGCGGTAAAGCCGAGCACATGCAGATCGAGGCTGTGTGATAGTTGCAGCGGGTTTCGCGGGTTTGACAACAAGGTTGTCAGGAGATGCGACCCGACCCATGCAAGCAACAAGCCGGCCAAGCCGCCCAGCAGAGCAAGCATCAAACTCTCAGTCAAGAACTGCTGCATCAGGCGTCTGTGCGAAGCGCCGATCGAGAGACGAACACAAACTTCTTTGCTTCTCGCCGTTGCCCGGGCCAGCAGTAGATTGGTGACATTGGCGCAGGCGATAAGGAGCACCAGGACAGAGGCCGCAAGCAGAATCAGGAGCTGTTGCTGCAACTCACTCCGCCCGACGAAAGTTCCCGTACTGGCGCTACGCAGGACCAGTCGCTGATTGAGCGCTTGGTTGCGGGTCTCAGGAGCCAGAGTTGCCGGATAGCCGGCTTCCAGAACGTTACGGAAAAGCACATCCAATTCCGTCTGAGCTTCTCCCAGGCTTACATCCGGCTTGAGCCTGCCGAAAA
>JASLFF010000818.1 GCA_030150795.1 Terriglobales bacterium
TTCATCACCTTCGGTACTATGGCCGCCAAAGCAGCCGTTAAAGATGTGGGCCGCGCCATGGATATTCCTTATGCCGACGTGGACCGCATTGCCAAAATGATTCCGTCCACCATCGGGATCACTTTGAATCAGGCGCTGGACGATGCGGGGCCACTCCAGGAAGCCTACGAGAAAGAAATCCAGGTACGTGAGCTGATTGATACCGCGCTGAAACTCGAAGGGCTGGTGCGCAACTCCGGTGTGCACGCCGCTGGCGTGGTGATCTCGCCTAAGCCGCTCACTGAACTCGTTCCTCTGCACAAGACCAAGAACGACGAAATTGTAACCGCCTATGACATGAAGGCGATCGAGAAGATGGGCCTGCTCAAGATGGACTTTCTGGGGCTTACTACTCTTACGATTCTCGATGATGCGCTAAAGCTGATTGCGCAGCGCGGCACGGCCATTGATCTGGAAAAGATTCCCCTCGACGATCCTAAGACCTACGAAAGCGTTTTTCACACCGGTCTTACTTCCGGCATCTTCCAGTTTGAATCCGGCGGCATGACGGACGTGCTGCGGCGCTACAAGCCTAACTCGATCGACGACCTCACCGCGCTCAACGCGCTTTACCGTCCCGGCCCAATTCAGGGTGGCATGATCGATGACTTCATTGATCGCAAGTGGGGACGCAAGAAGGTCGAGTATGAGTTGCCGCAACTGGAACAGCTCCTGAAAGAGACGCTTGGCGTCATCGTCTATCAGGAACAGGTCATGCAGATCGCCAACGTGCTGGCCGGCTACTCACTGGGTGAAGCCGACCTGCTGCGGCGGGCGATGGGAAAGAAAAATCCTGAAGAAATGGCGGCGCAGCGCCAGCGCTTTGTAAAAGGCGCGGTTGAGCGGGGCTTCCCGGAAAAGAAGATCGTCAAGATTTTTGACCTGATGGAGCAGTTCGCTGGATACGGATTCAACAAGTCACACTCCGCCGCTTATGCGCTGCTGGCCTACCAGACGGCCTATCTCAAGACGCAGTATCCCGTGGAGTTCATGGCGGCCTTGCTGACCTCGCAGATGGGCAATACTGACAACGTGGTCAAGTACATCAACGAATGCCGTGAGATGGAAATTCCCGTGGAGCCGCCCAACATCAATGTGAGCGATTCCAACTTCACCCCGCATGACAATGCCATCCGTTTTGGGCTTGCGGCAGTCAAGAACGTTGGCCGCAATGCTATTGAGTCGATCACCGCGGCGCGAAAAGAGCTGGGCCGGTTCAGCTCAATCTTTGAATTCTGCGAGAAGGTCGATCTGCGGCTGCTGAACAAGCGTGTGCTGGAGTCTTTGAATAAAGCCGGGGCACTCGATGATTTTGGCTATCGCGCACAGATTATGGCGGTGCTGGATAAAGCCATGGAGCGGGCGCAGAAAACGCAGCGCGACGCGGAAATGGGCCAGCACGGCCTCTTCGGCGTGTTTCAGGAAGAGGAATCCAACGGTACGGGCGAGAAGCTGCCGAATGTTCCTGAATGGGACGAACACCAGCGCCTGGCCAATGAGAAAGAAGTTCTGGGCTTTTTCATTACCGGCCATCCGCTGGAGAAGTACAAAGACAAGCTGGAAGATTTCAACGCGAAAACCACAGAAGTAATCGGCGCGATGACCGCCAGCATGGGCCGCGACGAAACCCTCACCACGGCGGGCATTCTCTCCAATGTGCGCGTGCTGAAATCGCGCAAGGGCGATCTTTACGCGCAGGCGATTCTGGAGGACATGACGGGCACGGTAGAAGCCGTAGTCTTTCCGGAAGCCTACAAAAAACTCCAGGCAATTCTGAAGCAGGAAATCCCCATGCTGGTGCGCGCCGGCGTGCGCGTGGAAGAAGGAGCCAGCCCCAAGTTGATCATCAACCACCTGGAGCCGCTGGAGGAGGCCAAGCCAAAGCTGCCTCGCTCGATTCGCATCCGGGTCCCTCTTGACAGCGCGACGGAGGGCTCCATAGACGCCTTACATGCCATCTGCGACGAGCGAAAAGGCGAGGCCAAGGTAATGTTTGCCGTGGACCGTCCTGGCGACTTTATGGTGGTGATGGAAATGGAATCGGGCAGATATAATGTATGTGCAGATCGCAGTTTTATTACCCGAGTTGAAGAATTGTATGGACGGGGCGCGGTCCAGATTATTGATTGAGCTAGTTTCGTGAGAACTCCCTGACGCGGCATGGTCAGCGAGAAATTTTCGGGGTCCTTCGACTCGTCCTCGGTCGCATGGCTCCCTGGGACTTCGCTCAGGATGACAGGGAATAAGGTTCTTGTTAGAAGCTCAGGATGACAGAGGACAAAAGTTTTTGCCAGGAGCTAGAAGCCAGCAGCCAGGAGCTATATTTTTGGATCCAGCCGTAAAAGCGCAGCGCCAGTTAGAGGTCATTGAAGGGCAGGTTGCCCAGCTAGAAACGCGCGCCGGCGCGGACCATGAATCCCGCCTGCAGTTGAAACATCTGCAACACCAGATCAATTTTCTTCGCGAGCAAATCCGTCTTCACATCAATGCCTGGCAAAAGACTGAGCTGGCCCGCCACTCCCAGCGCCCTTTCACCATGGATTACGTGGAGCGCTTGTTCACTGACTGGAGTGAGATCCACGGTGATCGCGGCTTTGGCGACGACGTGGCGATC
>JASLFF010000363.1 GCA_030150795.1 Terriglobales bacterium
CCCGGAGTCCGCGCCAAACTCGAACGGCCACGTCCCGACCAGTGTCTGGTAAAGGAAGTATTCTTCGTTTGCGTCCGGAGCCTGACGGCCATCGGGAAGCATGCGCTTGCGCAGGCGGTTGGTCCTGCGCCAGCGCAAAGCGTGCGCGGCCCACGGCTTGGGCATTTCAGAGAGCACATCCAGCCGCGCGCGCACATCTTCACCGCGCTTGGTGTCATGCGTGGACGTAGCCAGCATGGAATATGCCCAGCTTTCCGCCCGCTTGAGATTGCCGGAGTGAAATTCTTCCGTGCTGATGCCGAAGTGCTTCGGCGATCCTCCCACTTCATTGACGGCGATGAAGCGGTTATAGACATAGCAGGCCGTATCTTCCATGCCTTTGGCCATTACAGGCCCAGTGAGTTGCTGGAACTTGAGCGTGAAATGGAGCTTTTTGCGGTAAAGATCAGACTGGTCTTCAGAATTCTTGTGCTTCAGCAGCAGGATGTCGCGGAGAAAATCAAAGCTGGCCGGGGCTTTATCGGTGTTGCGGCGCTTGGCCTTGGCAACAGCTTCATGGATGTAAGCGCGATCGCGTTCAGTCATCTCTCCGCGTTCGTCGATGTACGTCCGATAGACGGGAAAGCAAGCGATGGTTTCACGAATCACGTCGCGCAAGGACTTGCGAGTAAAATCGCGAGCATACCGATCAGTGGCAGAAATGGCGTCAAGCATATGCGCCAGCACATTGACTTCACTGGCAAGAGACGCATGCATGATCAGCTTCTTGCTGTTGTAGATGATCGTATCCACGTCCTGGGTCACGCCGGCAAAGCGGCGATAGAAGTTAGTAAAGCTGCGCTCGTTGCGGCGATCAATGAACAGCCCATTTACCAGTGTGGTGAAGTCATAGCCTGAAGTCCCATCCACCGGCCATTCGCGCGGAAGCTCCTCACCCGGGCCGAGAATTTTTTCGACCACTGTGTAAAGCAGGGCGCGCTGATTCATCCAGTCATGCTGGCCAAAAGCCTGTTGCAGGTCCAACTCAATTCCGTTTTCCGCCAGCGTGCCGCGAGGCGTTGCTCCATTGCACTGGCTCGCGGCATACAGCATTTGCAGGCGCACCATGTATTGCCGCGGATTCAGCAGCCCGTCGCAGTGGTCCACACGCACACCTTGCACCATATCGTCCGCCAGCAGGTGACGCAATAATTGGTGCGTTGCGGCAAAGACCCTTGGGTTTTCCATGCTGAGGCCAATGAGATCATTCACGTCAAAAAAACGCCGATAGTTAATTTCTTCGCCAGAGACGCGCCAGTTGGCCAAACGATAAACCTGCGCTTCAAGAAGCCGATGCAATGCGTCAAAGCTGCGCGGATCGCCGGCTCGGCCGTTCATCGCTGCGGCTGAACGATCGGCGATCTGCTGCAAGTCCGGCGATTTTTCCATCAACTCTTTCCAAGCCACGGCCAGTGACGCAACAGCACGCCGCCGCTGGCGCACCAGATCGCCATCAGATGCGTTGTGTGAAGGCAGGTTACGCAGCCCGGACAAAAGATTGCGCAGCTCCTGCGGAAGTTCGTAGGTGCGCGGCTCAAAAATCATGGGAATGGTTTGCGGATCAAGCGGCAGTTGCTTGTCGAAATATTCAACGTAAAAGCCGCCATTGCTGACCAGACGGATGTGGCCTGCTTCAAGCTCCGCGCCGTACTGATCGCCCAAAATGGGCAGAAGAAGCTTGTTGCGCAGCTCCGGCTTCAGCGGTTCCCAATCGAGATCAAAGAACTCGGCAAATTCAGATGCGCGGCCGTTTGAGAGTACGTCCCACCACCAGGGATTTGCGCCCAAGCCGATGCCCATGTGGTTGGGCACGATGTCCAGCACCTGGCCCATGCCGTAGTTCTTCAGCTCATTCACCAGTTCCGTCAGCTCTTCATAACTTCCGACCTCAGGGTTTAGCTGATTGTGATCTGTGATGTCATAACCGTGCTGGCTTCCGGTTTGGGCCTTCAGGATTGGCGAGGAATAAATGTGCGAAATACCGAGCGCGTGGAGATATCCAACGAGGCGGCGCGCATTCTCAAACCGAAAGCCCGCGTTAAACTGCAGGCGATAGGTAGAGAGCGGCTTGGCCTGGCTCTTACCAGACGCCAACCGGTCAAGGCACTCCGAGATACCGCTGGTTTCTGGCGTCAATATTGCTGGATTGGCTCTCATGGGACAAAATCGCGAAAGGGCGGTTTCTGGGCGGAATACTCCCGGTGACTTAGATGCACAAATCCGGCGCGGTGTGACGCGCGACCTGCGCTTTGCCAAATTTGCCGGAACAGTTGAAAATAGATTTTGGAAAATAAAGGAGCTACATCCAGCATGCCAGCAACCGGTGAACTGATCAGAATGATGAACTACGTGGACGACATTGCCGCCACGCTCCGCCGCATCGTGGTTGGAATTTCCACCATGACCCCGGAAGAACGCAAACGGCTGGCCGACTACATGCGCAACTCCGACCCCAGTTTCATGAAAACCCTGGAGAGCCTGGACAAAGGCTAGCTTGATGGCCGAAATCCGGACCATCGCGGTCATTGGCGCGGGAGCCGTGGGCCGCGGAATTGCTTTTGCCGCTGCGTTGGGCGGCTATCGTACGATCCTGGAAGACATTCTGCCTTCCAGCCTGCGCACCGCCGCCGCCGAACTGCGTGAGCATCTGGCCCGCGCTGCCGATCTTGGAACCGTGAGCAAACCGGAAGCGCTGGCTGCTTTCAACCGTCTGGAATATGCTTCAACAGTCGAACAGGCCGCGCGCGAAGCCGATCTGGTGATTGAGGCCGTGCCGGACGAACTGGAATCGAAGATCGAAATCTTCACGCTGCTCGATAAAATTTGTCGCCCGCAAACCATCCTGGTATCGAACACGTCGGCTCTCAGCGTGAGCGAAATTGCTTCCGTGACTTATCGCGCGGCCAAGATCGTCGGCATGCGTTTTGCCGATCCTGTTTTTAGCAGCAAAAATCTGCAAATCGTGCGCGCCCGGCTTACCGACGATGAAACCATTGCCGCCTGTACTGAAGTCGGCAAACGCATGAGCAAGCAAGTAACGGTGATTGCGGAAAGCGAATCTTAAAATCGCCAGCCAAAAAACTCGCTCGCCGGCCGCAAACCTCGCCCCAGCAAAAAAGACTACGTCTTGCGCCGCATCAACCGCAGGTCCGATAGATAAATATCCAGCGGGCTCAAACCGGCCACGTTGCGATGCTCCCCAAGGCTATCGGCCTTATCCAGCCGCAACTCCTGCCGGTTGAGCTTGTCCGCAACGGCGGCAATTCGCCGCCGCAGATATTTAAGATCGCACGGCCTGGTTACGTAATCATTGGCGCCGGCTTCATACCCCTTTTGGATATCTTCCGGCTGCTCATTCCCGGTAATCAACACCACATACGGGGCCTGGGCCGTGGCCTGCGTCCGCAGCCATTGGCAAAGTTCAATGCCGCTCAGCTTTGGCAGGTCCCAGTCCAGCAGGCAGACATCAATTTTGCGTGTGCGCAGCAACTCGCGCGCGGTTTCGCCATCAACGGCGGAAATTAACTGGTAGCCCCATTGCACTGCAGAGCGTTCCAGAGTCATGCGGGTGAGCAAATCGTCTTCAGCTACAAGAATTGTGAGGGTCTTCATACTTACCTTACTGTTCCGCTAAAAAGTAAGATGACTGTAACACCCTGCCCAGCCCGAATCGAGATTACCTCGGTTTCTAACATTCCCAAAATGGGAACTATATTAAGTATGCAATTTCCTACTCACAGCCGCTAAATCCGCGGCTTTCCAGCGATTTATTAGTTTCCCGCCGGTTTGCTGCCCATCCCAGGCAGTGGCAGACGGCCGTCCGCGCCGCTCGTAAGCGCCACAAACTGCGGGTCTTTATAGAGTGACGCAAACACCGCATCCACGCGCGCTTCCATCATCTCTTTGCTGCGTACGGACTGATACCGCTCATACTCAAAGAAGTGGCGCTTCAGCAGTGACAGAGCTTTTTCTTTCTGGCCCAACTGCGCATAGATTGCCGCCAGGTTGTAGCTGGCACACAAAATCGCTTCATTGTCTTTTGCGATCTTCAGCGCTTCGTCGCCATGTCCATTGCCAGCCATAAAGGCGGCGGCAAAAATCAGGTTAAAAGGCTCTTTCGGATCCAAAGCCAGAGCCTTGCGCGTATATT
>JASLFF010000832.1 GCA_030150795.1 Terriglobales bacterium
GAAGAGCAAAGTTTACTCTTCCGTCGCCGCCATAGGTGGTGCCGAGAATGGAAAACAGCGCCTGGTTCTGATTGATAGGCAGCAATTGCCCATTGCAGAAAGCCCAACCTTTGGGAGGAAAATTCCAACTGATAATTTTTACTTCGCCCAGAAATGGCTCTGACATGCTTCTTCTCCTTCAGCTTTTAGTGGTTGGCACGGCCTACGTTTGTGACGGAAAGATCCCGAACAGTGACAGAATAAAGTTAACGGCCAGGAACGGCACCATGTTGTCGTGCGGCTGAGAGCCGCCGCTTGAGCCGCATGCGGCCGGATCCATATTCACGCTGGGCGCAACGTTGGAGTAGTTGTTCAAGCTGGGGCTGGTGGAAGCCCACACGCCATTATCCGGACCCACCTGGGTGCCCGGCGCATTATTGGCCTGAGGCACGTGGCTGTGTGCCGGAATCTGGCTGGTGGTGAGCGTTACACTCTCCGCTCCGCCGCTCTGTCCCAGAGCAAAGCCTGGGCCGACGTGGACGGGAATGCGGCTTTGGAGGTTGGGTAGGGCAAAGGTGGTTTGGCCATCTCCGCCGTAAGTGGTGCCAATCAGGTTGAAGAGGGCGTCATTCTGGTCAATGGGGATGATCGCTCCATTGCAGAATGCCCAACCTACTGGCGCAAAATTACCGGCGAACATCCGTATTTCGCCTATGAACGGACTAGACATATCGAATCGCTCCTATAGCGTTTCTAAAAGTTAACCCTGGGTTCTGCTGCACATTCAAAGTCACCGGCGCGATGGCCTGCACCGTTGATCTGGCGGAGGTCACTTTAATCTGATAACTTACCGCCCGGAGTCACCGGGCCATGCAATCCCCCGGTGCAACCGGCAAAGGAGAGCAGCATGGCCGCGCCGACGAAGACCATGGCAAAGCGCCCAGCCCGCGGGGGCAAAGTTACCAGCGAACATCCGAATTTCGCCTACGTAAGGTGTTCCCATTCTGTGCTATCTCTGTCTTTAAATACCGCTCGTTAATACTGCTGGGTTCCCTTGGTTTTCCGGCAGGCCCGGTCTGGGCGCACCGGATTTATTTTATTGCACGACTAAATTAAAGCTGGTTGTAGCAGTAAATCCGGCGCTGGTGGCGGTGACCGTTACGGCAAAAGTTCCAGCCGGAGTGCCGGGAACCGGCGGAGGCGCCGGAGGAGCTACTCCGCAGCCGACCATCGCCAGCAGAAGCACCAAGCCAAGCACGATTAGCATCGATCGAAGCTTCACCCGTCTCCTGCCCTGCCTGCCCAAGCCTGCCAGCACGATGCCGAACACGGGAAAAGCAAGCATGGCATAAAGCGGGTTTCGTGCGGCTGCACCAGGACGCGACGGCATTGAGAGAGACGCCGTTCCTCGGGTGGTGAAGACTGAAACCGTCATGGCTGTGGGGCCCGGCGTGGTTGCTGGATCAATCGATCCCGGGCTGAAGTTGCAGGTGGAAGCGCTTGGCAGCCCGCTGCAGGCGAATGTGATCTTGCCCAAAGTGGGATCCGGCGCGTCCACGTTGATGACCATATTCGCCGTGTTTCCGTGCACCACGCTAACGCTGCTTGATTGCGGCGTCATCACAATGGGCGGCCCAAGCGAGATGCTGTCCGTAGCTGTGTTGTTGGTTGGATTCACGTCACCGCCGCCGGAAACAGTGGCTTTATTCGTGAAGTTGTTTTGAATGTTCTTCGGGATATTTACCGTCAAGGTGATTGCCGGATAGCTGCTGCCCGAAGCAAGAGCATCTGCCCGAGTGCAGGTAAGCGTTGCCAGCGTGCAGGTCCAGCCGGTGCCGCTGATGGCAGTCGGAACAGGCGGATTTGTAACCGCAGGCAAAGTATCAACCACTGTGACCGTACCCACTGTGGGACCAAAGCCAACGTTGCTGACCGTGATTGTCCACACAGCGCCCGTCTGTCCACGCGTAAACGTGCCGCTATGGGTCTTGGTGATGGCTAGATCTGGCGCCTCAACGTCGATTGTCGCGGTAGCCTGATTTCCGGAACCTGCGTTGGTTGAGCTAACGGTGCCCGTGGTGTTCACTTTGTGACCGCCACTAGTGCCAACCACATTCACAGAGAACGTGCAGGAGCCGCCCGCCGCGATTGTGCCTCCGGAGAGGTTGACCACGGAGAAGCCTGAGACCGTTCCGGTTGTGATTGTGCCAGCGCCGCACGATCCGGTAAGCCCGTTCGGATTTGCGACTGCAAGACCCGCCGGAAGCGTATCGCCGAATCCAACTCCGGTCAGCGCTACTGTCGCATTGGGATTAGTAATGGTGAAGGTCAGCGTTGTTGTGCCGTTCAGCGGAATGCTGGCCGCACCAAACGCCTTGGCGATGCTCGGAGGTCCGATCACCGTGATGCTTGCCGTGTTGCTGGTTGCTCCGGCCCCGCTCTCATTCGATGAGATTGGCCCGGTCGTATTGTTTTGCACGCCGGCAGCGATGCCCTTGACGTTGAGGCTGATCGTGCATGACGCATTCGCAGCCAGAGTGCCGCCTGTCAGGCTGATTGAGCCTGATCCAGCAGCAGCCGTTATCGTACCGCTGCAAGTGGTGGCAAGTCCGTTCGGAGTCGCAACCTGCAAGCCTGCCGGCAGCGTGTCACTGAATGCAATTCCGGTAAGCCCGAGCGATGCATTCGGATTATTGAGTGTGAAGGTCAGCGAGGTGTTCGCATTCAAGAGAATGCTGGCCGCGCCGAAGGCCTTTGTGATGGTTGGCGGCGTAGCTACGGTCAAATTAGCTGTGGCTGTGTTGCCCGTTCCGCCGTTGGTTGAAGTCACGCTTCCGGTGGTGTTGGTGAACTGCCCCGCAGCCGCGCCGGTTACCGTTACCGAGAACTGGCAGGTGCCGCCCGCTGCGATCGTCGCACCCGTGAGCGAAATGCCCGTCGGATTCGTGGTCGTCAGCGTTCCACCGCAAACCGTGGAAGTAGCGCTGGCTACCGTCAGCCCGGTCGGCAGCGTGTCAGTAAAGGCTACGCCCGTCAACGCCACTGCATTCGCTGCCGGATTCGTAATCGTGAAGGTCAGTGACGTAGTTGCGTTCAGAGCAATGTTGCTCGGATTGAAGACTTTGGCAATCGACGGCGGCGCAACGACATTGATCGACGCCGAAGCTGTTCCGCCGGTACCGCCTTCAGTGGAAGTTACGTTTCCTGTGGTGTTGTTCTGTGTGCCTGCAGCAATTCCTGTCACGTTGACTGAGAACGTGCAGGAGCTGTTGGCGGCAATCGTTCCACCGCTCAGGCTGATCACGTTCGTTCCCGCCGTCGCCGTGATTGTGCCGCTGCCGCACGTGCCGGTAAGGCCGCTCGGTGTCGAAATCACGAGGCCCGCCGGCAGCGTGTCACTGAAGCCCACGCCGGTCAGCGCTGTGGTGGTGTTGTTGTTCTGGATGGTGAAGGTCAAGCTGGTGGAGCCGTTCAGCGGAATGCTGGCCGCACCGAACGCTTTGATGATTACCGGCGGACCAGTCACGGTGATGGAGGCGTTGGACGTATTGCCAGTACCGCCTTCCGTCGAAGTTACCGTTACCGAATTGTTTTTCACGCCAGCCGTTGTGCCCTGCACGTTCACTGAGACGGTGCAGCTTGCGCTTGCCGCCAGTGTCCCGGCGGAAAGACTGATACTGCCCGAACCTGCAACCGCCGTTGCCGTGCCGCCGCAAGTGTTGTTCAGGCCCGACGGTGTGGCAACTACCAGGCCCGCCGGTAGATTGTCAGTAAAGGCAATCCCGGTCAGCGCCAGGTTTGTGTTGGGATTCTGAATCGTAAAGGTCAGCGACGTTGTTCCGTTCAACGGAATGCTGGCCGCGCCAAATGCCTTGGCGATCGACGGAGGTGTCGCAACAGTCAAATTAGCTGTGGCCGTGTTGCCCGTTCCGCCATTGGTCGACGTAACGTTCCCGGTAGTGTTAGTGAATTGCCCGGACGCCGCGCCGGTCACGGTGACGCTAAATTGGCACTGGCTGTTAACGGCAATCGTCGCTCCAGTGAGTGCGATACCAGTCGGGGCCGTGGTCGTCAGCGTTCCACCGCAAACCGTGGAAGTAGCGTTGGCAACGGTGAGCCCGGTTGGCAGCGTGTCAGTAAATGCTACGCCGGTCAGAGGATCAACGTTCGCTGCCGGATTGGTGATTGTGAACGTCAGCGAGGTCGTCGCGTTCAGAGCGATGCTGCTGGGGTTGAATACTTTGGCAATCGAAGGAGGCGCTTCCACCTTGATGCTGGCAGAGGCCGTTCCGCCCGTGCCGCCCTCGGTTGAAGTCACGTTGCCTGTGGTGTTGTTCTGCAACCCTGCGGCAATTCCTGTCACGTTGACTGAGAACGTGCAGGAGCTGTTGGCGGCAATTGTTCCGCCGCTCAGGCTAATCACGTTCGTTCCAGCCGTGGCCGTGATTGTGCCGGCGCCGCACGTGCCAGTAAGGCCGTTCGGAGTCGAGATCACAAGGCCCGCCGGCAGCGTGTCACTGAAGCCCACACCGGTCAGCGCTGTGGTGGTGTTGTTGTTCTGGATGGTGAAGGTCAAACTGGTGGAGCCGTTCAACGGAATGCTGGCCGCACCGAACGCTTTGATGATTACCGGCGGACCAGTCACGGTGATGGAGGCGTTGGACGTATTGCCAGTACCGCCTTC
>JASLFF010000833.1 GCA_030150795.1 Terriglobales bacterium
CTCATAACTTTCGTAGAAAGTCCCATCCTGCCTCTGATGCTTGAGCAGGTAATTCGAATATAGGCCGGCAAGATGGACCAGCAGTTCGCGGCCTTCGCGGTCTTCCCGCAGCCGCCTGAATGCTCCTTCCATTTCGCCTGCGCCTTCTGCATCGGCGAGCCAGGTCTTGCAATCGAACCGCTCCCAGGAATACGGAGGACGGGTAATTCCCGCTTTGTCGACTACTTCCAGCGGGTATTGTTCGCGAGAAATGCTTTCCCTCGCCGCCCAAAAGGGGAGCAAAGTGCCTGAACGATTCCCTTGGCTAACCTGGAGTATTTGCCGTCCCATAACCACATACCGCATGACCTCCCCAGGCCTGACCTCTCCCAAATTCGAGCAGTTGCTGAGGAGCGAAATGCTTACGCCGATGGCTTCCGGCGATGAAGCTTCAACATGTGCAAAACGCTCATCTTTCAGGGCATCCAGTACCAGGCCGCGCAGATCTTTATCCTCAGTCAGGCTTGCCGCGTCAAGGCCCATGCACCCGCGCAACCGGCCCCATATATAAATGGTGACAAAAAGGAAGTTAATGCCGTGCGGCAACACACTGCCGGGCAAAGGCTCCGTGGTTTCCGGCAGGCCCAACACGTCGGCAATGGCAATGTCCCTGGCACGAACGGCAATCGGCAAACATACTTCCGGATCGTCGCAGGGAAGAGGGGAGGCCGGAAGGGGAACGCCGGTAGGCTGCCAGGACGCTTCCGGCTCAACGTATTTCATTACGCCATGCCGGTGAATCACAAATGGCTCAAAAGGAAGCAGCTTGCCATTGGTGATGCGCGCATGTTGAAACTGGTGAAACTCGCCGCTTATCCCTGGCATGCGGGGCAGCGCGCCGCCCATCACTCCTGTGCGCTCCCGGCTGCCAACCACAATTCCATAACGATCATTGTCTAATTGACCAACCGTGCATTCTTCGAGTTCAGAAAAGAGTGTCACGGCGATATGGCTTGAATCCACCAGGGTGCGGCCCTCGCTTCCCTTTGGCAGATGCTGGGCCGTAAGCAACGCGGCCCGTATTACATGTTCGGGCGCTCCCCATTGCTGCTCACCGGGGAAGCACCAGAAGCCGTCACGCGCATGGCGCACATGGATGTTACTCCGGGAACGAATGCTCACCCATGCGCCGCCCGACGAGTCGTAGGTGCGGTCCATCCGGATCGGTGGACGGAGCAGCGTCCCTGTAGTGAGATATTCGAGCAAGGCAAGCCGCGCCAAATGAGCCGGATGCAGCCCTTCAGGCGCTTGCACCCCGCTCCAGTTGAACTTTGGGAATACCTGGGAAGGATTCGGAACAGGCTTCAACTCGCCTTTTATATTGGGCATGAGGTCTTCATAGAGATCGAACAACGCCTCCATGTGAAAACCACGCTCCATCGCATCGGCAATGCCAAACTCCCAGCCAAAATGCACCAGGCAGACTCCGCCTTCCACTCGCAGGCCCGCTTTTTCCAGGTGCTCGCAGCCTTTCCAGAAAGAATTCCCCGAAGCAATGGAGTCATCCACCAGAATTATCGGCTCGAAGGGGTCGATCTCACCCTCGATGACCCGCATGGCCCCATGCGCTTTGGCTTCCTTGCGGACCAGCAATCCGCGATAGCGCCCGCCGGACTGCAGAATGCAGGATTGGAGAATGGGAACGCCAATCAATCCGTAGGTGGCAAGTTGCCGGCCGTCGAAGCGTTCCAATAGAGGCAGCAGACAGCGGGCAGCCAGTTCAGCTCCATGTTTCTCCAGAGTGAACGCCAATGAGTTGAGCATCCAACGGCCCGTTCTTCCGTCGGGGGAGCGGACCGGCTGTGTGGGTGAGGAATACAGAATTCCTTTTTTCAACAAGAGCGCCAGCAGTTCTGCGCGGTCTGCCTGAAATGAAGCGGGCATAGACGCCAGAATCGATTTCCTGTCTTCGCGTATGGTTCTCATCTGGCTACCAACTCCGCATCCGGCTGATTGACGGTCGCTGCCTGCCGTTCCGGCATCTCCTTAAGATCGAAATAAGGGTTCTCCGGCAATGCCAGGCTCAGATAGCGTCCATCAAGGTGGAGCATCAAATCCTTGCCTACAAAGTCTTTGAGAGCATCCTCAATCGATGGATCATTTCCGAATTTGGCGGTGATGTCTCGCGGCGTACGTGCCTCGGCACAGAACTCATAAAGATCGGCTGGCAGTTCGCGATACGTGAACACCTGCTCCTGCCGCTGCCGGCCATCAAAAATTGTGACCGTCGCCAAAGATTTCCGATATTTAAGATAAGGATGTTTCGGCTGCTTCCACAGCGCTTGCCACGCCCCCACTCTGCCGAACAGTTCCTCGTACACCTCATCACTAACGGTGTTACCCATCTGATGATCGAAGTAATAGGAGATGCGGCGGAGATCGAAACTCTTAGGGAAAATGTACTCGTAACACTTCGCCGGAACTAAACCTGAGACGGACTGCGAATCCGGCTGGGTATACATGGGCGATCCGCGATCAGCGCGGGCCTTGACGATGGCATACGGCGGCTGAAAATGAACGATCCTGGCCGCCACTTCACTCTGTGTCCGGTAGTCATCTTCAGTCTCGCCCGGAAACCGGCACAAGATATTGTAAAGAGCGTTAATGCCGTAATATGTGCACCACTTGATCAACTCCACATTGCGCATCCCGGTTGAATGCTTTCTCATGATTTTCAGGATGTTGGTGGAGAGGCTCTCAATGCCGGGCTGCACGGAGAAAAGTCCGCTGCGGCGCAGTTTGGCCAATTGCTTCCGCGAGAAATTGGGCCGGATCTCATAGTGAATACAAATGTCGCTGTTGGCCGCTGCCAGCTTTCCAAACAGTTTTTCTACATACTCCGGG
>JASLFF010000385.1 GCA_030150795.1 Terriglobales bacterium
CGGATTTGCTTTTCTGTGAGAGCAGCAAACCAGCGTTCCACCAGATTCAGCCAACTGGCTGCCGTGGGCGTGAAGTGAACATGGAAACGCGGACGGCGAACCAGCCAGCGCTGGATGAGCGCTGTTTTATGGGTGCCATAGTTATCCATGAGCAAATGAACGTCCAAGTCCGGGGGCACCTTGGCTTCGATGGTGTCGAGGAACTGCCGGAATTCTGCGCTGCGATGACGGCGATGCATTTCCCCAATGACGTGGCCAGTTTTTGTATCCAGCGCTGCGAATAGGCTGGTCGTGCCATGACGGCGATAGTCATGGGCTCGGCGCTCGGCTTGTCCGGGGCGCAGGGGCAACAGAGGTGCGGTCCTGGCGCACTCGAAGATAATAAGGTCAGGCGGTCAGGTTCTCGAAAGTCAAAGGATCAGCGGTAGTCATATGGCGCAGAGCGATCACGCTCTCTGCAATGTCCTTCGCCAGCGTACCCGGCTTTACATTTGCAGCGTGAAAGAAACGAAGATCGCCGCCACGCTGCCTCCGATCCCAAACCGAAGAAAAAGACCTAATTAGCATCACCTAGAGACAGCACGCCAGAGTCTAACCCTTGTCAAGTAAATAATAATCTACTTTGATTCTTCTTCGTCATCGAGCACTGGCAGACTGTAGAGAGAAACGTGGCCGCGCCGCTCGCGTTCCAGATCGGGCAATTCACGGACGAGTTCAAAACGGACCTCTTCATGGCACTTGCCGCAAGGCGGGAACGTTTGTCCCCCGATCAGCGTTACCTCATGGGGCAAGCGATGTTGTGCGTGAACCACACGATATATTCCGCTTTCGGGAATGATGGACGAGCTTTTAAAAAGTTGAGTCATAAACTGCACTTTTGAACAAAACAGCTGTCCATATGTCGCGACTTACTGCTTATCGATGCAATTCCCACCTCCCAAGTGGTATCCCCTGAGCGATGAAAGGAGTGTTGTGTAATTCTGCTTTGTTTACATTCTCTTCCGAGTAGGTTTTGCAAAAGGATGCACTCTTAGGGGCCGCTCTCCAGACATTGTTCCTGACACGGCAGAATGCTGGAATTATTCAGTTAATTACTTTTACCAGAGTTGAAAATCGGATAATATGGCTGGCGTGTCTACCTTCCTGAAGTACGCGATTACACTGGCTGTTGTGTTCGGCATCCTGTATGTGCTGATCTCTCCTCTGCCGGAAATGGACGCTGCTCTTTCAGGAAAATCTGCTAATCATTTCATCCTTGTCACCCAGGCTTTATTAGGTTTGTCTTTTCTTATTTTGTTGATGCGTTTCCGGCCCATCGATCGGAACTCCACCGCGTACGGTGATGTTCTAAAAATGATCTGCGTAAGACTTTGTTAATCCTCTTTTGACTGGGTACAACAGTCCACTCGCACCTCCCATGGCAACCTTTGATCTTCTCAGGCATCGGCCAGAGTGGTGCGAATCTCGACGTTGATAGCTAGCCAAAGATTTAGAGGAAAAATGAAGACGAGCGAAGTCATTCAGGCTTGGAAAAGCGTCCTGAGCGGCAGACGGCCGTCTCTTGCGATTGAGATTACGCGAGAATGTCCGTTGCGCTGCCCCGGATGTTACGCATTTGAAGATGGACACGTAGGAGGATTGAATCTGCGTCAACTCCAGGATAAACGCGGTGAGGATCTGGTGCAGGGTGTTCTGGCACTGGTGGATGAACATCAGCCATTGCATCTCTCTCTGGTTGGAGGCGATCCGCTGGTACGCCACAGTGAAGTCACGCGCCTTCTTCCGTTGTTAGAGGACCGCGGCATTTACGTCCAGGTAGTAACCAGCGCGTTCCGTCAGATTCCACCAGAGTGGGCGCGCATGGAGCGTTTAAATATCGTGGTTTCTATTGACGGTCTGCAGCCCGAGCATGACCAGCGTCGCAAACCGGCCACTTATGCCAGGATTCTGGAAAGCATTCGTGGCCATCAGGTGATCGTGCATTGCACCATCACCGGACAGATGATGAAACGCCAGGCGTACCTCCAGGAGTTTGTCGAATTCTGGAGCGCGAAAGCGGAAATCCGAAAGATATGGATGAGCATGTTTACACCCCAGATGGGAGCTACCGGTCCGGAGATTCTTACCGGTGAAGAACGCGTGCAGGCCGTAAAGGAACTGCTTCGCCTGCGGCAGCTCTTTTCGAAGCTGGACATGCCGGAAGGGCTCATACAGGAATTTCTGCATCCGCCTGAATCTCCTGAAGCATGCATTTTTGCGCAGACCACGCACACGATTTCTGCCGATCTGAAGAGCAGGATTACGCCCTGCCAGTTGGGCGGCAATCCGGACTGCTCGCAGTGCGGCTGCATAGCTTCCATGGGACTGGCTGCAGTGGGCAAGTATAAACTCGCACTGGGCGTTACCGCGGGCGACATATATTGGGCCTCAAACTCTTTTAGCAAGGCTTTGCCGCGAAAGAAGCGCGCAGCCTAAGGAACCGATTTTTGCAGGTATCGACTTGGAAGGTGTAGTGATGAGCAATTTCAGGGAAATGATCAAATCGACCGCGGCTCTACCTTTTGCTGGTAAATCATTCCGCAGGGAGCGCAAGCTGCGCCGGGACCTTGCCCGCTTTGGCAAGATGCTCCACAACATGGGATTCGTGGCCGCAACGGATGGGAACCTTTCAGTCCGGCTGGATGAGAACCGTGTGCTGGTTACACCCACCGGCTTCAGCAAAGGCATGATGCGCCCGGAAGACATGGTTGTAGTCGATCTCCATGGCAAAAAGCTAAGCGGCGTCTACAATCCATCGAGCGAAATCGTAATGCACCTTACTATCTACCGCATGCGCCCTGACGTGGGTGCCGTTGTCCACGCGCATCCATGTACGGCAACTGGCTTTGCTTCCGCCGGCATTGCGCTGGATGAACCGCTCTGCTCGGAAATTGTGATCACGCTTGGCGCCGTTCCGCTTGCGCCTTACGCCACCACGGGGACCATGGAGCTGAGCGATTCTCTGCGTCCCTTTATCCCGTACCATAACGCTATCCTCATGGCGAACCATGGCGTAGTCACCTATGGTGAAGACCTCTGCTGCGCTTATCTGAGAATGGAATCCGTGGAGCACTATGCCAAGATCGTAATGACCACGCGCCAACTCGGGACGGCGCGCTCCCTGGGCAGCCGCGAACTGGAAAAACTCTTCGAGGTACGGTCCCAGTACTCTAAGACCGTCACGAACGGCCACTAAAGGTACTCTCTGCCTCCATCGTCCGCGGTCAGCAGACCTCCGATGATGGCGATGACGCGGGTGACAGGATTTCAACCCTCACATTCGTCCCTAACACAAAATGTGGGTTCTCCCATCCTTTTGCGGACCACCAATACCAGCCAATCTCCATCCCGCACCAAGCTCGACCTTGGCCGACCATCCTCGCGCGCAGAGTTTCAGCCGCCATCTCAGCATCAGAGCTCCTGGGAAAATAAAAAAAGTGCTCGATGTATTCCGGGAACTCGTTGCTTGCCATATACCCATTCTCAAATGTTTTCCCTTTTGCGTGTGTTCCTCAGCTATCGCGCCGCCTCGTTCTTATAAACCTTTCCGCCCTTCATCACAAAAACCACTCTTCGTACAGATGTGATGTCCTTTATAGGATTGCCGTCCACGGCGATGATGTCGGCCTGCATGCCGGAAGCGATGCTGCCGATTTCATTCTGCATGTTCAATGACTCCGCCGCCCGCGCATTCGCGTCCACCAGCGCCTGCATCGGCTCCTCGCCCGCCTGCACGCGATAGATAAATTCATCAGCATTGCGCCCGTGTGCTCCTGCTACCGCGTCAGTGCCAAACACGATTTTCAGGTTCTTTGTTGCCAGCGCATGCTTGAACATTTCCGCAATTACCGGCAGGACTTCCTGCATCTTGGCAAAGCCTTCTTCCGTATAGCTGCCCACGCCGAGAAACTTCTCTTTGTTATCCAGATAGTTGTGAATCACCAGGCCAACCTGCGGATCGAAAAAAGTTCCGTGCTGCGCCATCGCGTCAAGGTCTTCCTGTGTTGCGTATGTGCCGTGTTCCACCTCGGTACAACCGGCATTTGCTGCGGCGCGCACAGCGTCGCGATAGGCGTGCACCAGCGTACGCAGCCCCTGCGCCTTGGCCTCTCCGCACGCGGCCTGAAGCTGCTCGTCACTCAGCGTTCGCGTGCCGCCCTGGCGGATGCTGCGCGAAGCAAAGATCTTTACTAGATCGGCGCCGTCGGCTTTGAGCTTGCGCACAGTTTCGCGAATCTGCTCCGGCGTAAGCTTTGGATCTTCAATCGGCTCCAGTGAAGTCAGCAGCCGTGGTCCTGGGACCGCGCCGCTGCTGATGGCCGCTCGCAGGTCTTTATCTTCAGGCGAGCCCACGCTCTGGATTGTGGTAAAGCCGGCCATCAGCGTGGCATAAGCATTTCCGGCCTCGGCAAGCGTGGCTTGCGATGGCGTTTCACTCTTATCTTCTATGCGTCCATTCGGGCCAAAGTGCCAGACGATGTGATCGTGCAGGTCGATCCACCCCGGCATCACGGTCATGTGCGTGAGATCGTAAGCGGCAGTTCCGGGAATACGCAGGTCTTTTGCGTTTGGCTCAACACCGACAATCTTGCCTTCCTGCACAACGATCAAAACATTGTGAAGAGCATGGCCTTTGCCATCGAGCAGGGTTCCTGCACGGATGACCACGGGCTGTGGCTTTGCATCTGTCTGAGGCTGCGCGCCTGCAAGCAAAATCGGCACTATAAAGAGGATAGAGAACCTGAAGAGTTCCATAGCCCGAGCATTGTACCAATCCAGCAAAACGCAAGGGTGCAGCCCCGATGCCACAAGGCCAATACACCTCAGTTCATTGCTCCCAAAGGGCAGAAAAGACAGAATAGCCCCGTAATTCAAGGAGTCCGCCGTGAATCGTCTTTTAACCAAGTTTGTTTGCGCGCTTGCGTTGCTCGTATCAGTTTCTGCCGTGGGCCAGAGCACCCCTGTGCCGGAAATGCAGAAGGGATTTAC
>JASLFF010000491.1 GCA_030150795.1 Terriglobales bacterium
CGCCCAGCCCGGCGTAACGCAAGTTCTGGCGGACGTAGATACCCTGCAGGTTCTTCCGGAACGTATCTTGAAGCGCGTCAATATGGCCCTAGATGATCGTCGCAGCCAAGGGATCAATAACCACCTGGCTTTCCGGTGACAGCGACAACCCGACAGCCGCGCCTGTGCCGGCCCCAACCATCTTTTCGCTCAAAGCGCTGCTGCTGCGCATGGGTACGGCCACGGGACGAAGCGGAATACTATTGTTAGGCTGCGCATTTGTTGTCTTTGGATCTGCCTCGCCAATGATAGCGGTATTGGATTCAGCATACGGCTGGACTGTTGAGACAGCATTAAAGAGCGTTTTTACGATCGCAGCTTCATCCGGCAGCAAGATGGGCAAAGGATTTAGCAGGGAGACTGCATAGCTTCCGGCCTGCGGTTGGATTGCCACCACTCCTTTGGCTGCCAGTCCGGCCAGCACCGCTGCCAGTGTAGTACCGTCACTACCGCCGGTGAGTATGTAGCGCGCCACGCCTGGAGAAATTCCAGAAGGCGGTTCATAGCGCGGAGCAACAACTCCGATTTTAGGATCGCGGCCTACCGCCAGCCAGCAGATTACGTAAAACGCAAGCAAAAGAGCGGGAAAAGCGAGGCGGTAAAAGTCAGGGACAGCAAAGAGATTGGCCATAGAGATGAGTTAAACGCAATACCCTAATCAGCAACTTGGGCGAGATTCTACTTGGTTTTTGCGTTCTTTAGGCAGAAAAAGCCAGACCAAAAAATCAAGCCAGAAAGACCAGAAAAAATCAAAGCCCGGCATGGACCGGGCTTGCTGACGAATTTTCGAAAGGAAGTTAGGCGACGTGCTTTTTCAGGGCTTTCTCGATCACATCGCGGCTCACGTAGCCCACAATCTGTTCCTGTACCTGGCCGCCTTTAAAGATCAGCAGGGTAGGAATGCCGCGGACGCCATATCGCTGCGGAGTAGCGGGGCAACTGTCCACATCCATCTTGCCCACTTTCACCTTGCCCTGATATGCCGCTGCCACCTCGTCTACAACCGGCGCCAGCATCTTGCAAGGGCCACACCAAGCCGCCCAAAAATCGATCATAACGGGCTGATCGCTCTTGAGGACCTCCTGGTCAAAATTGCCATCCGTAATTTCAAGAATTCCCACGCTCTCCATGAGTGCCACCTTGGTTAAAAAATTTGTCACGCCCAGAACCGGCTTTGCGACCTTCTATCCTAGCAAATGTATTAGATGAAGCTGCTCCATTTAGGTTGCGGAAATGAGTTAAACAACTGTAGATAAAAGAGATATTGTCGCTGCCCCTAAAGTTACCAAAGTGACGTGGACGAAGGGACAGGGCGGTTCTAGACTTTCCCTCGGTGGTAAGGCAGTTCTGGGGGAGGGCTGCCGGGCGTCCTGCGATTCGTCGCGGGACGCTTGTTTTTTTGGCCAAAAAACGAAGAGAACGGACGCCCTTATATCAAAGCAACGCCCGCCCTTCTCATCTCGTTTCCAAGCTAACTAGCGCCGGTCATGATCTTTGTCGTGGTCACGATCATGGTCTTTGTCGCGATCTTTTCGTACGTCGTGGCGGTCTTTGTCCGCTTGGTGGCGATCTCTATCTCCATTGCGCGTCCGAGCTTCATTGCTAGTCCGCCGGTCATCGCGGTCATGATCGTTGAAACGACCGTTGGGCGCGAAGCGCTGGTTTTCCCGGAAGCGCGGATCATTTCGGAAGCGCGCTTCATTCTGGCGTCTCCATTCCCAATATTCCCGCTGCCGTTCACTGTTGAGCCGATTGTATTCGACATAGTTATACCGCCGCTCTGCCAGCCACTGCCGATAATATGGGTCGTTATATCCGTAGTAGCCGCTGTACCCGCCGTATCCAGCATAAGGGCCGTTTTGATAACGGTGCTCTGCGCATCCCGTAGTTAAGACCGCCCCCGCGGCCAAAGTTGTAATTAAAAGTCCTGAAAATAGGCGCATGAAACCTGTTCCCTCCTTGTACCCGCGTGTATCGCTTTTAAGAGATTAGATGCAAGTGGGATTGGGTCTGCAGGAATCGTGCTCAGAGAGGCTAAACAAATATTAATGGTGAAAATTGGGCAACCTCAGCAGAGTTGCTGCCTGGGCGAGATCAGCAATCTCCAGGAGCGCGGAACGCGGGAATACTGAGCTCCAGGCTCGCCCTTAAATTTCCTCTGCGCAAAGTGTTATCCTCAAAGGTTAGGAATCCTCCGGAACTACCGCTAAGAGCAGTTCCCTTTACCGGGTTGGATCACAAACGAAATGAGCAGCAAAAGCGCACAATTATCGACAAGTGAAATTTCTCTCGGACGCGACCAGGTGTTTGACGCCTATCGCCGCTGGGGGTACCTGGATGCCGGACTGAATCCCTTTGGCGGGCCAATTGGCGGAGGTTATGCGGACCTGCCTTCTGACGCCGAAGGCGCAGAAGCGGCCCGGCGGATCTATTGCGGGACCATTGGCGCGGAATTCATGCACCTGCCGCAGCGCGATCGCCGCGAGTGGATACAGAACCGCATGGAAAACCCCACTCCGCAGCAGGTCGACCGCCGCTGGCTAGCCGAACGCCTTCTACAGGCCGATCTCTTTGAGCAGATCCTGCAAACCCGTTATCTGGGGACTAAACGCTACTCCGGCGAAGGCGCCACCGCGCAGATTCCTCTTTTAGACATGGTTCTTGAAACCGGCGCTGAACTGGGAGCGACGACAACTGTGATGGCCATGAGCCATCGCGGACGCCTCACGGTGATGACCTTGACCGTTGGCATTCCTGCGGAAAATATTTTTGCCGGGTTTGAAGATGTTGATCCGCGCAGCGTTCTGGGCGGCGGCGACGTGAAATATCACCAAGGCGCAACCGGCGAATTCCACACACGCAAAGGCAAGGTCATTCGCACGCACCTGGTTTCCAATCCCAGCCACCTTGAGGCGGTTGATCCCGTGGCGCTGGGGCGCACGCTGGCCAAGCAAAAACATATCGGTGAAAACGGCGTGAAGGAAATCCTGCCCATCATCATGCATGGTGACGCTGCTTTTGCTGGCCAGGGCATCTGGGCGGAAACGCTGAATTTTGCCGGACTGAAGGGCTATTCCGTGGGCGGCGCGATTCAGGTGATCGTAAATAACCTGATCGGTTTCACCACCAATCCGCGCGAGCTGCACACCTCGCGATTCTCGTCCGATCTGGCCAAGCGCCAGCCGATTCCGATATTTCATGCCAACGCTGAAGACCCGGAAGCCGTGCTGCGTGTTGCGCGCATGGCCACCGAGTATCGCTACCAGTTCGGCAGCGACGTGGTGATTGACCTGATTGGCTATCGCCGCCACGGCCACAGCGAGGTTGATGATCCCACCATCACTCAGCCGCTGCTTTACAAAAAGATCAACGCGCACCGTCCGCTGTTTGAAATTTATGCCGAGCAGCACAAGATTGACACCACGGAGATGTCGCAGAAATTCCGCGCCAAGGTGGACGCAGCCTATGACCACGCGGCCCAGATGCAGAAGTCTCCAGTGTTGCGGGTGCTGCCTGCATACTGGGACAAGTATCGTGGTGGTCGCTACAAGCCAGAGTACGAAGTGGCCACGTCCGTCGATGCCGGAGGACTGCAGGAGATTACTGAAAAGCTGACAACGTATCCGAACGATTTTGCCATTCACCCTAAAGTGAAAAAGCTGCTGGAGCAGCGCGAGAAAATGGGCACTGGCAAGCTTCCGCTGGATTATGGCATGGCAGAAGCGCTGGCTTTTGGATCTTTGCTGATCCAAGGCATTCCTGTGCGGCTTTCCGGACAGGACGCGCGCCGTGGAACGTTTAATCATCGCCACTCTTGTTTGATCGACACGGAAACTGAAAAAGAATACGTCCCACTCTGCCATATTCGTCCGGGTCAGGCATGGTTTGAAGCTTACAACTCGATCCTTTCTGAAGCTGCGGTGCTGGGCTTTGAATATGGCTTCAGCCGTGACTATCCTGATGGCCTCACTCTGTGGGAAGCGCAGTTCGGTGACTTTGCCAACGGTGCGCAGGTAATCATCGATCAGTTCATTGTTGCCGGTGAAGACAAGTGGGGCCTGCTTTCAGGCCTGGTGATGTTGCTTCCGC
>JASLFF010000495.1 GCA_030150795.1 Terriglobales bacterium
GCACAAGCTTCGCGGCCTGAAGACTGATGCCACGGGACGCAAAAAAGAATTGGAAGATGATCTGAAGGCCATGCTTCCAAATGGCGCCACAGTTCAACTTGTTTCTGCTGATGGCTGGGAGGATGTGGAAAAACAATTGTCCGCCACCTTTAAGGTGGAAATTCCCTCGTATGCCAGCAGTGCAGGGAAGCGCATGCTGGTGCCCACCAACCTGTTTGAATCGCGGAACCGCCAGCCCTTTACCCATGGTGAGCGGAAACAGCCGGTCTATTTCAACTTTCCTTATTACCTCATGGACGAGACCACCATTACCTACCCTGGATCTTTTCAGATGGAAAATCTGCCGCAGGTGCAGCCCGTCCGGACAGATTATTCAATCTACAATCTGACACATAGCGCCAAGGGAAACACGGTAACCATCAGCCGCACCTATGCAATGGCCGGGATCGCTTTCCATCAGGACGAATACGCGAACCTGCGAAAGTTTTTTGGAGCGGTCAATGCGGGTGATGGCCAGCCGCTGGTATTGACTTCGACAAAATCAGGGAATTAATCCTGCGGCGCAGGATCATCGGCCGTAGCCGGCCGATTCTCCGAAGTTACATGGAGCCTTGGATTGGCCAGATAGTTTTTTGATCCCGTCTTGCTGAACTCAACCGGGGTGGCTGTGATTTCATAGCTGCCCCATGCGCCTTGATAGCCTCCCACGTTTGTACGCAGATAGCGGAAAATATAACCGTCTTTGATTAAGGGTTCGGCAGCATACGACTCATCCAGTAGTGGGTCACTTTCTTCGTCAACGTCCCCGGATTCCGTTGGAGTAGTCAAGGCATGAAGACTAGAGGGATATCCAGTGTGAGGAAAGCGAGAGGCATATCTGTTGAGTGCTTGTGTCATTGTGTTGATTGTTCCTGTGGCGGCAGTTTCATTCTTCTCCATCTCTGTTGGTTGGTGCAGTAGTTTCGCCAGGCCAAGATCGCTTTTCTCCCATGGGCCAAAGTCGTCAATGCGCCACTCATCGCCCTCAAGATGCATCGTCACGATGAACTCCTGAGTGCTGTCAGGGAATTCAAGTTTCAAAGGCAGCAGCGCTTCAACGCCGGAGATGAAAGCGTTGGCGAGCCTGACCTTGCCTTTGCTAATGCCATCCTCGTCAAGAATTTCCCAACCCTCGGAATCTTGTGCAGGACGAACCGAGCATCCACCGAGTTGCGCCTTCTTTATTTCCAGAAGCTGGTTCAACACAAGTTGCTTTTGTAATTTGGGCAGGACTTCAATGCGCTTCTGCACAGGCTCAGGCAGATGGCGGGCAATGGCTTCAGGCTTGGTGGCGGTGGCCAGTTCTTCCAGCGCAGCCTGCGGTGTGGTTCCTTGCCATGCAAATAAAGGAACAGCAGACAACAGTGTTGCAAGAAGCCAATGAGTCTTCATAGAACACCCGCGTGAGAATCAGACACCAGTGCAGCGTCGGCAGTTCCCACTGCTCTTGAGAACGATGGATCATTGGCAATCTTGCACGAAATTAACGGACGGAGTTTCTTTCAAACTTGTTCCGCGTCCGGGATGGTAGGCAAGTACGATGACCGTTGCGAAAAGGCAGTGGATGCGGTCTTACGCCGGGGCTTTGGCGGACTTGGCGCGGATGCGTGCCAGCGAGCTCAGGCCGCGCAGAACGGTATTGAAATGTTCGGGATTCCGGCTGACAAACTTCAGCCGGCTGCCGCGGCCCAGATAGGATTCCGGCTTGGAATCTTCTAATTCCTGCCAGAACCAGCGCTGCATGCGTTTCAGGTCGAATGCATTTCCCGTGCGGGAATACACGGTCTGAGCCGGGCCCAGAGTGAACCAATCGTGTTTTACAAAGATTTTGTAATCGCGTTCCGGAGAGTCCGAAGTAAAGATGTACCACTCGTTAAAAACTTCAAAAGGTATGGCAGAAACGTTATCGCTCACCGGGATATGCAGAGACCGGCCTGAGGTCCGCCATCCGCGCTGCATTTCTTCTGAGGTCGGCTGCAGAGGGTAAGAATCAAAAGATGTGATAACAACGTTCTTGCCGGCGACTACTGCCGGACAAATCTGCAAGACGTCATAAACCTCATGGGCAGTCGTTTCCAGCCACCTATATTCTCCCTGGACCCCGTGAAACATTCACTACCTCTTCTTCAGTCAGGCACTTATTGCACTGTCCTTGCTGTAATCGGCTTCCCACACGCCTTCAAAATCCACAAAGAACCCGCGGATAGTCAGCTCTGGAATCTCCGCTTGCAGAAAATCCACGGCGCGATGCAGATCTTTGCGATGGTTTTCCGCTTCGCGGGCAGTGTCATTAGCAAAGGCCGCAAGGCCACCGTAAGCGCCGCAATCGGAGTGTAACATCAGCAGCACCGTGTGCGTTCCGTGCAACTGGATAGATTTGCGGATTTGTTCCAGAACGAACTGCCGGTCTCTTTCCAGATCGTCACCGGCCAGGCATTTGGCGCCGCCGGCAACCAGGATGGGATCGAAAAATTCCACGCCAATGCGTTTAGTCAGTTTGCGGAGCACCAGGTCAAAACGATGGTCGAAGCACCAGACGATCGCAGCATCGGCTTTATATCTGTCCCGTGGAGAGTTGAAATGGAATACCTTGCGAATAAGGCACCTCGCGTCGGGACATTATATAGTCGGATTCGTTCTGGCGTTCTGTGAAAATAGGCCAAGCCCCGGCTCTACGGAGCAGCCTTTTGCCTGCGGCGGAGCCGGCGGCAGGAACCGAGAATCTCACCCCGAAAATCGATGGAACAATTCCTTCCCGCCGTATACTTCCCTTTAGCTCCCCCGGAGAAACCATGAATCTTGATCGACGTTGGACCAAGTTCCCTGTCGCCTGTCTTTTGCTTAGCTTAGCGCTGTCGGCCTCGGCTGCCGCATCCAGCATCACGTTCAAAATCACGCTGCCGACCGGGCAACAGCCTGGTTTGCAGCCTATGACGGGAAGATTGTTTGTGATTGTCGCCCGCGCCAATGATCCCGAGCCGCGCCTGCAAGTGGGCTCATGGCGATCCAAGACCGAAATGATTGCCGTGGATGTGCAGAACCTGCAACCCGGACAGGCCGCCACGCTCGACGCGCTGACTCTTGGCTTTCCTTTGAAGTCAGTTCGGGAACTGCCCGCCGGGGACTACTACGTACAGGCGCTGCTGAATGTTTACACGCGCTTCCAGCGGTCTGACGGCCACACGATTTGGGCGCACATGGACCAGTGGGAAGGCCAGCAATTCAACAAGTCTCCGGGAAACCTCTTTAGTGACGCCGGCCATTTCCATTTGGATCCACTTACCGGCTATGAGATCAGGCTCAACCTTGACCACAAAATTCCCACGCCGCTTCCCCCGGGCGATACCCAGTATGTAAAGCGCATCAAGATCCAGAGCAAGCTGTTGACCCAGTTCTGGGGACAGCCTATTTATCTGGGCGCCACGGTGCTGCTGCCTGAAGGTTATGAAACCCACCCCAACGCGCACTACCCCGTGCTTTATGAGCAAGGACACTTCAGCCTGCGCGCGCCGCTCGGCTTTGCCACCGAGCAATCCCCGGCGGACCTGCCGGTGCGGGAAGGGCGCATCTCCGGGCCGGAACTCTACAAGCGCTGGACATCGAACGGGTTTCCACGCATGATCGCCGTAACCTTTCAGCATCCAACCGTCTATTTTGACGATTCTTACGCCGTGAACTCGGCCAATAACGGCCCTTACGGCGATGCCATCATGAACGAGCTGATTCCTTATATTGAGGAACATTTCCGCATCATTCGGCAGCCGTATGCCCGCGTGCTCTCCGGCGGATCGACAGGCGGCTGGGAATCTCTGGCGCTTCAGGTCTATCATCCTGATTTTTTTGGCGGGACATGGACTTTCTATCCCGATCCCGTCGATTTCACCCGTTATGGCATCGTCGATATTTACGGCGACGTGAATGCGTTTCTCGCGCCGGGCTACGATCCGCCAATTCCTGAGCGGCCCATGTCCCGAACACCTGAAGGACAGACAGATGTAACCATGCGGCAGATGAGCCAACTGGAAGAAGTGCTGGGTTCGCACGGACGCTCCGGCGAACAGTTTGAAGCCTGGGAAGCCGTCTATGGGCCCGTGGGAGTAGATGGTTATCCCAAGCCGCTGTGGGACAAGACGACAGGCAAGATCGACCAGAGCGTCGCTGCCTACATGCGCGAGCATGGCTACGATTTGAAAGATTATTTGCAGAACAGCTGGCTGACGATCGGCCCCAAGCTTGCCGGCAAGCTGCATATCTACTGCGGCGATATGGATAACTTCTACCTGAACCTGGCGGTATACCGGCTGGAAGATTTCCTCAAGAGCACCAACAATCCTCCCTACGGTGGATCGTTTGAATATGGCCGGCCCATGAAGGGCCACGGCTGGACTCCTTTGAACCAGGCCGAACTGCTGCGGGTCATCGCGAACCACATCACGCTGAACGCGCCCAAAGGTGCGGATGCGAGTTGGAAGTACTGAGGAAGAATTCGCCGCAGGTTGGCGCAGATGGACGCTGATTAGAAAAGACAAATTAGGAATTATTGACGCTAAGCACTACGCGGTGAGGGACGCAACGGCAGAGTTCTTTAAACCCCAATATCCTCATTCCACAATTTTGG
>JASLFF010000536.1 GCA_030150795.1 Terriglobales bacterium
ACGTTACGGACGGACCTGAGCGGGAACCCGAGCTTTGCCGAACTGCTGAAACGAGTGCGACAAGTGACGCTGGAGGCCTATGCTCACCAGGATATTCCCTTTGAACAGCTGGTGCAGGAACTGAATCCGCAGCGTGATCCCAACACCTCTCCCCTGTTCCAGGTCAAGCTGGTTCTCCAAAACGCTCCCCAGGAAAAGCCTGACCTGAAGCTGATCAGGTTAGACCTTCTAGAGCTGAAGCATCATCTTGCCAAGTTTGATGTGACATTGACTTTACAGGAGATTGAAGGGCGGCTGGTGGGGTCCTTTGAGTACTCGACTGAAAAGTTTGACGCTAGAACTCTCATCCGAATGTCAGAACATTTCAAACAGCTTCTGGAAAGTGCCGTCGCAAATCCGCATCAACCAGTTTCAGAGCTCCGATTGCTGAATGATCAGGAACGAAGCCAGGTCATCGTAGAGTGGAACCATTCTAAAACTGGCTTTCCAAAACGTTGCATACATGAGTTGTTTGAAGAGCAGGTGGAACGCACTGCCCAAGCGCTAGCGGTGAAGTGCGGGAAAGAACAACTAACATTCGATCAGCTAAACCGCCGCGCAAACCAACTTGCCCACTATCTCCGTAGGCGAGGAGCAGGACAGCAGAGCTGCGTCGCGGTCTGTATAGAACGTTCTCCGGAATTGATCATCGCGCTACTCGGAATTCTGAAAGCGGGCAGCGTGTATCTGCCCCTGGCCCCGGAATACTCGCCGGAGCGCATGGCTTCTATCACGGAAGACGCTAAACCGCCAATATTACTAAGTCAAACAAGGCTGGGATACAGGTTGCCAGTGACGAACGCGCAGGTCATCAACCTCGATTCAGACTCAGCCTCCATTGAACAGGAAAGCGATGAGGACCCAGCGCTTGCTGTGTCGCCGGAGGGCCTTGCGTATGTCATCTATGCTTCTGGACCAACTGGCTCCCTCAGGGGAATTGCCATACCCCACCGCGCGGTGGCTTGTTTAGTGAAGAATACCAATTATGTTTTTTTTGACGAACGCGAAGTCTTCCTGCAACTGGCGCCTATTTCCGTAGATGCTTCAACTTTTGAGATCTGGGGCAGCTTGTTGAATGGTTGTCTGCTGGTTGTAATGAAAGCGGGCAAGCCATCACTCGAGCAAATCAGTGATGCAATTCAACGGGATGGAATTTCAACGTTGTGGCTGCCCACGAGCCTGTTCCACACCATGGTCGACCACCATACTCCCGTATTAAGGAGAGTGAAGCAGGTTCTGGTTGGCGGTGATGCGTTGTCGCCAAAACATGTACAGAAGTTCTTTGCGGGAGGAAATGGAGAGACAACGCTCATTAGCACTTACGGTCCCACCGAGAATACCGCGTTGACCTGCTGTCATCGCATGAAGGAGGTAGAGGGGGGGCGAGAGGGAACCATATCCGTCGGGGGGCCGATTGCCAACGCTCAAGTGTACGTGCTGGACGAGTGGCTGGAGCCGGTGCCGGTAGGATTACCTGGGGAACTATTTGTCGGGGGCGAGGGATTGGCACAGGGCTATATTCACCAGCCGGAATTGACCGCTGAGAAGTTTATCCCCAATCCCTTCGGCGATACGGATGGAATGCGCCTATATCGGACAGGCGATGTGGCGCGATGGCTCCCCTGTGGAGTGTTGGAATATCTCGGACGGATCGAGCAGCAAGTGCGGATACGCGGATTTCGTATTAAGCCAGAAGAAATAGAACATGTACTTGCTCAACATCCCGAAATTCAGCAGTGCATCGTAACCGTCTCCGCCAACGAGTCTGCTGAGAGAAAACTCGTGGCTTACATCGTGTCCAAACGAATAATCAAACGCAGAGAGCTGCGCGAGCACTTGCGGATGACGCTTCCTGACCATATGGTGCCTGCCGCATTTGTTTTTCTGGACCGGCTGCCGTTGACAGCGAATGGCGAGATTGATCGCCAGGCACTGCCTAAGCCCGAAGTCAGGTCAGACGAATCCGATGTTCAGCCTACAACTGCGATAGAACAGCTTCTGGGGCGCATATGGGCACGGGTGCTACATCGTGAACATGTGAGGATCGACGACAACTTTTTTGAACTGGGCGGCGATTCCATTCTCAGCATCCAAGTGGTTGCGCGCGCTCGCCAGGTTGGTTTGCAACTAACCCCACGCCTCATGTTCCAGCATCAGACCCTGGCCGAACTAGCGGCAGCCGTAGATGTAGTCGACGCCAGGATTGAACCGGATCGCAGCCTGGTTGAAGGACCATTGCCACTGACGCCAATTCAGCATTGGTTTTTTGAGCAGCCTCGGCGACAGCCTCAACATTTCAACCAGGCAGTGATGCTGAAATCTGCCCGAAATTTGGAGAGTGTGAAGCTGGCTAAAGTCTGTGCCGCCACAGTAAAGCATCACGATTCGCTGCGCACGTGTTTTACCCGTATAGACGGGACATGGCGGCAAACTAACTCCGGATGGCATGGTCAAGAGGCCTTTACGGAGGTGGATCTTACGATGATCAGTGCTGAAATCCAGCTGAGCGTGGTAAGCCAGCTGTGTTCGGCAATCCAGGCAAGCTTGAATTTCAATGCCAGCATACTCATGCGGGCAGTCTTATTTCGGGCAGGGTCTACGTCGGTGGACCGATTATTGATTGTGGTACACCATCTGGTCATCGACGCGGTTTCCTGGCGCATTCTGCTTGACGATATGATCTGTGCGTACCAGCAGTTAGAAAAGGGCGAGCCTGTGCAACTTCCCGGAAAAACGGTTTCGATGAAGCAATGGTCAGAAGTGCTGAATAGTTGGGCGGGTAGCGATAGCGTGCGCGAGGAGTTGTCCCATTGGGATGAAGTCACAGAAGCATCAGCCAAAAGCCGATTGTTGACGGATTTTGATTTGGGAAATCGGATAGATACTGTCGGTTCCAGCCGGCTTGCACACTTATGTGTTGATGCTAAGTCGACGAAGATACTCACCGAAGAGGGCCGGCGACAATGGCACACTACCCTGGAACAACTGCTTGTTGCGAGCATATTGGCGTCGCTCTCCGGCCACATCGTCGGTGATGGCTTTTTGTTGGACTTAGAAGGCCATGGGCGGGAAGAAGTTCCTCGACCATTAGACAAATCCCGAACAGTCGGCTGGTTTACCTCGTTATATCCCTTGTGGCTGTCAATTTGTGCTGGTTTGAGTGCCCGGGAAACAGCCGAAGCAGTAAAACAACGATTG
Source organism: Terriglobales bacterium (assembly GCA_030150795.1). Next base: position 3,238 of record JASLFF010000536.1, read on the forward strand.
CAAGCTACGCCTAATAGCGGAATTGGGTACGGTGCTTTACGTTATCTCAATGATAAGACCCGGGGGCGGCGGTGGCCGAGAGCCCAGGTAATTTTCAACTACCTTGGAAACTTCAAAGAGTTTGCTCATGACTCGTCTCTCTTCTGTCTGGCGATTGATGACGATTGCGGGCCGCTCCAACCTGCCGATGAACCAAGACAGTACCTGCTGGAGATCAACGCGGCGGTGGTGAAGGAGGAGTTGGAAATAGTCCTGACATATAGTTCTCACCAATATCGTCGCGAAACGATTGCGACCATCGGGCAGCGTATGGTTGAGTGGCTCGTTCATGCCGCCAGTCAACTACAGAAGTTTGCATTCGCGGCAGATCTAACCGACGACGAGCGAGACCTGCTTTTGTCAAAGGTATCGATTGCTTCACATGAGGTCCAGTCTGATGATGGCCCCTGATATCGAATCTGTTGCTCCCCTTTCCCCAATCCAAAAGGGAATACTTTTTGAGAGTCTGGCTGCAGCTCCTGAAGACGGAGTTTATATCAGCCAGACGGTGCTGCAGTTCAAGGGTGAGTTCAGCAATTCAGCGTTTGCCGAGGCATGGCACAAAGTCAGCGCGAGGCACGCAATCCTCCGCACCGCATTCACATGGCAAGACCTTAACGAGAAAGTGCTTCAAGTAGTGCTCCGCCAAGCGCCGATTCCCACAATGCAAGAGGATTGGCGTGGTATATCGGTTACTGCCCAGAAACAGAGACTTCAGGAATTTCTGGATGCGGACCGGCGCGCAGGATTCAAGTTTCATCAGGCCCCTTTGATGCGTGTGTCGCTCATGCGAACGGCCAATGATGTTCTTTGGTTCGTCTGGACCAGGCACCATTTGATACTCGATGGTTGGTCAACCGCATTGGTACTTCAGGAATTGGCTGCGAATTATGAGGCCGCGCGAAGCGGACACCAGTTGGTCTTGCCAGAAGCCCCACATTACCGTAGCTACATTGACTGGCTGGCGGACCAGGACAAGGTGGCAGCGGAACTTTTTTGGCGGGGTGAAGTAAGAGGAATCACCGCGTCCACATCGCTTCCCATGATGCGCCCAGGAGCTGCTAATAGCCGGCAGCGCGATCAGAGAAAATGCAGCAAACAGCTACACTCCGAGTTAGTCAGCAACCTCGGAGCTGTCGCTCGCCAGCATCACGTCACTTTGAACACCATCTTTCAAGGGGCGTGGGGCATTTTGTTAAGCAAATATAGCGGAGAAAGAACGGTATTGTTTGGAGCAACTACTTCAGGGCGGCCGGCAGAATTGGCGGAAGCGGAAGGCATGGTTGGTTTATTCATCAATACGCTGCCTCTACGTGTCTCTGTCAAGGGAAGCACGCTTCTAAAAGACTGGTTAGTAAAGCTTCAGGAACGGCAAAGTGAGGCGCGCCAGTACGAGTATGTGTCGCTTACGGACATCCATAGTTGGAGCGAGATTCCTCGTACTTTATCCATGTTTGAGATTAACTTTGTGTTTGAGAATTATCCTAGCGGCATCTTTACGGAGTTATATAACACGGGTTTTAGTGTGCCTGAGTCCGCTATCGATTTAGTCATAAACACGGATATCGTCCACTATCCGTTGACGCTTACTGTGAAACTCGGTCAGGGAATGGAATTGGAGTTGCTTTATCATCGCGGCCGGCTTGATGATGCTTCGGCCAGGCAAATGCTGGAAAATCTGGAAGTGCTGCTCGAGGGAATGGCTGTGGGAATGGAAGGCAGCATGGCCGAGTTACCCGTGATCGGAGAGCGGCAACGCAATGAATTATTTCGCGAGTGGAACAACACATACAAAAGCTTTGGAGATTGTTTGCTGGTCCATGAATTGATCAGCAGGCAGGCGGATCGAACGCCTGATGCAATCGCCGCGACCTGTGAGCAGCGACACATAACCTATGAGCAATTGGATTCTCGCAGCGGCCGACTGGCACGTTACCTGGTGAAGTTAGGGGTTGGCCTCGAAGTTCGCGTGGGGCTCTGCCTGGATCGCAATCTGGAAATCCTTATTGCAGCCCTTGCTGTACTCAAAGCAGGTGGCATATTTGTGCCATTGGAACCAGAGCTTCCTGCCGAACGGCTCACGTACATGCTCAAGGACGCGCAGGTCTCCATATTGCTCAGCAGCGCTGGCGTTGGCAACCGCGATTTCGGAGACGGCGCTCGATTAGTGCTTCTAGACACCGGCTGCGCGTTCATCGAATCGGTGAGCGATCAGGTGTTACAGATCAGTCCCCCTCGTGCGGCTGGCGCTTACATCATGTACACTTCCGGTTCAACTGGCAACCCAAAAGGCGTTCTTGTGCCACACAGCGCGTTGCAAAATTATGTAAGGTGGGCAGTCGAAACGTATGGCCTTGGGAGCGGTGAAGAAAGTCCAGTTCATTCCAGCCTCGGCTTCGATCTCACAATCACGAGCCTTTTGCCTCCATTAACGTGTGGTGCGGTTGTCCGCATGATGAGGCGGACAGGCGTGGATGAACTCGCTGAAGAAATACGTGACTGCCGGAATGCCTTCGTAAAACTTACACCAAGCCATCTGATGGCGTTAACCGAAATGGGCGAGGTATCCACGTTGGCTGAGCGGGTGCGCACATTTGTGATCGGTGGAGAAGCGCTGTCAGGCGACTCATTGTTCCCCTGGCAGGAGCAATCGCCCAAGGCAAGGATATTCAACGAATATGGACCGACTGAGACAGTAGTTGGTAGTTGCGTATTTGAGATAACGCAAGTGGAAACGGGGGCGATGGTACCAATAGGGCGCCCGATTGCGAATACACGCGTGTACCTATTGGAGGACGAATTGCGTCCAGTCGGGGCAGGTATGGTCGGTGAGCTATTTATCGCAGGAACGGGTGTTACACGAGGCTATGTGAACCAGCCAGCCTTAACTGCCGAGAGGTTTGTGCCCGATATATTCACCGAGGTTGGCGGTGGGCGCATGTATCGAACCGGTGACCTAGCGCGATGGCGTCCGGATGGCACCCTCGAATATCTTGGCCGCTCTGACTCGCAGATCAAGATTCACGGATATCGCATTGAGCTAGGAGAGATTGAAGCAGTCCTGGCTCAGTGTCCCGGAGTGCAGCAATGTGTGGTCATAGCCGCGGAAAGTGATGTGGGCGCGAAGCGTCTTGTGGCTTATGTTGTTGGCAAGACGAAGACCAGCGAAATAAAAGAACACTTGCAACAGAAGCTTCCACCTTACATGATACCCAGTGCGTTTGTCTTTCTTCCCGGGATTCCTTTGACCCCGAACGGCAAACTCGACAGCAAAGCCCTTCCCCGGCCAGAAACAACCAGCGACCATGCTTACGTGGCGCCGCGGACCCCAACGCAAGAGATACTGGCTGGAATCTGGTGTCAGATTTTGCGGCTGGATCGTATTGGCATTCACGACAATTTCTTCGAGCTGGGCGGCCACTCTCTGCTTGCAACCCAGGTGATGTCACGCGTGGCGAAGACGTTCCATGTGCAAATCAGCTTGCATGGGCTTTTTGAGGCTCCGACGATTGCCCAGTTGGCGCTATGCGTAGAGCGCGCGCATAATCAAGGATGGATCAAGGAAGCGCCGCCGATTGTGCCGGTACCACGGGGAGACGGCCTGCCGCTTTCGTATGGGCAATGGCGTTTGTTCTTTGTCCATCAAATGGAACCTGAGAGTTCGGCGTACAACGTCCCCACGGCGATCCGGATTGTTGGGCCTGTGGATATCTCAGCCCTTCAGAAAAGTTTCTATGAGATTGTGCGCCGGCATGAGGTGCTGCGGGCTACGTTTTTGATGAGAGACGGCGAAGCCATTCAACAGGTCGCACCCGAAATGAAGATCACAGTCGATGTCGTGGATCTCACTGCCATCAGCTCTCGACACGATACCGCTCAATCTCTGGCGCGCGAGGCTGCGGATCGACCCTTCAATCTGACACGGGACCCGCTGATTCGCGCCATGCTGATACAACTCGACAGCGACGATTACCAATTTGTAGTCACGATGCATCATGCCGTGAGCGACGATTGGTCTGTGAACATAATCTTGAAAGAGTTGACTCAGTTGTATAAACATTATCATGCCAGGCTAGAGTTCCAGTTGCCTGAGCTTCCGATTCAATATGCGGATTTTGCCGTGTGGCAGCGGCAATGGCTGACAGGAGAAGCTCTGCAGCAACAAATTGAGTACTGGCGACGCCAGTTAGCCAGTTTGCCGGCGCTGAGCCTGCCTCTTGATTATCCACGGGGTTTCACGACAGGGCGCACGGGAGGCGAAGTCGCCTTCGCACTCTCCGCCGAAAGCACAGCCAGTTTACTCTCCTTGAGTCACAAAGAGGGAGTCACACTGTTCATGACTCTGTTGGCGGCTTTTCAGTTGTTGTTGGGGCGATACAGTGGCCAGGAAGATTTTGCGATCGGTACTCCTATTGCGGGGCGCAGCCGCCCCGAGCTTGAAGAATTAGTGGGCTTCTTCGTCAATCAACTGGTTCTTCGGGCTGATTTAACCGGCAATCCGACATTTAGTGAGTTGCTCTGCAAGGTAAGGAAGGTGACTCTGGATGCGTATACACATCAGGATTTGCCTTTCGAGCACCTGGTACAGGAACTTCAACCCGAACGGGATCTCATTACTCCACCTTTGTTTCAGGCAATGTTGGTACTGCAAAATGCTCCGGCTTCCTATGGCGATATGGACGATCTCACGATCACGGATATTTCACCGGCGCGACTCAGCTCCAAACGGGATCTTACTTTATATGCGCGGGAGCTCGAAGGGAGGCTTCACTTCTGGCTTACCTATGATAGCGGGCTGTTCACTGCAGCGACAGCGGAACGGATGGCTGGAGACTTTGAGCTTCTTCTTGCGGCCATCCTGGAGGCCCCTTCACACAGCATCTCTGCCTACTCGTTCATTTCTCCCGAGATTGCAGCTGAACGCGAGCGCGAATTCCAATGCCAGCTGGAATAGCTGATCAGTCAGGCACTGCCGCCCAGGTAGATTTCTATGAAATTCGGCATCATGTTTTTCTCTAGCACTGAAGAAACCGCTAGCGTCAACAAATATTCATTACTGCACACGGCTGCCAGGTTTGCGGACGAACATGGCTTCGAATGCCTCTGGACTCCGGAGCGCCACTTTCACGAGTTCGGCGGCCTCTTTCCTAATCCGTCCGTAACCAGTGCCGCATTGGCGATGATCACACGCAACATCGACCTGCGAGCCGGCAGCTTGATTTCGCCGCTTCATAACGAAATCAGGATCGCGGAGGACTTGTCGCTGGTCGACAATCTATCGAATGGAAGGGTCGGAGTTTCATTCGGGTCCGGATGGAACGTTGATGATTTTATCCTGGCTCCGCAAAACTACGAAAATCGACGGAATGTCATGTTTAACCAGATTGAAGAGATCAAAAGGCTGTGGGCCGGACAGCCCGTAATTCGCCAAAACAGTCTCGGCAAGACCGTGCAGGTGACAATTTCGCCAAAGCCGATACGGCAAAATCTTCCCATCTGGATCACGTCTTCCGGAAATGCGGCTACTTTTGCAGACGCAGGGCGCAAGGGATTCAACATCCTGACTCATTTGGTTGGTAAAGATCTGGATGCTCTGGCCGCCAAGATTGGCACTTACCGGAAAGCCAGAAACGAGAGTGATTACGCCTCAACACCTGGCATTGTGACTTTAATGATGCATACATATCTCGGGGCTGACGAAGCCCAGGTCAAAGCCAAAGCGAGACCCGCATTGAAAACTTACCTCCGTTCCGCTTTGGCGCTCGAGCATAAAGCCGCTGCTGCAGGAGGAGCCGTCAGCGGAGGTCACAAAGTAGACCACAGTGAGATCACCGATGCGAGAGACGCGGCTGAGTTAATCGAGTTGGCCTGCGACCGTTACCTGGCAACCGGATCCTTAATCGGTACACCGTCAAGTTGCCGTCTTTTGCTATGGCAGCTTGAGGAAATCGGCGTGAATGAGATCGCTTGTCTGGTGGATTTCGGCCTCGACGATTCTGATGTCTTGGGCAGTCTCGATCATCTGAATGAATTGCGTAGGTCATTTGAGGAAGCTGACACTCAAACTGCTCAATTCGCGAAGCAGTTTTCGGAACAGCTGGAAGTTTAATTTTCTCCATAAATCCGTGATGCTGAATACACTCTGCAATGCTACGTCCGATCACAAGGACAGGGGAGGTCGTGCGTCGTGAAACCGATATGGGGCATTTTGGGAGGAATGGGACCGTTGGCATCCGCCGAATTCCTCAGGACAATCTATGAAGGGCGCGCGTATCGAAGCGAACAGGAGATGCCGGTTGTATTTTTGGTGTCGGATCCATCCATGCCCGATCGTACAACAGCTCTCTCCCAGAATGATACAGATGAACTTCTGTTACGCCTCGAGGCGGGATTACGAAAGCTGCAAGTTATGGGCGCTACACGGACTGTCGTATGCTGCGTGACCATTCATGCATTATTTGCAGATCTGCCAAGCAGCTTGCGCGAGCCGCTGGTGTCATTGATTGATATTGCTCTTGAAGAGAGCGTAAAGAAAGGAGGACGGCATTTGATGCTCTGCACAAATGGTTCAAGAGCGGCGCAACTTTTTGAACGCTCTCCATTTTGGAAAGTTGCATGCGGCCAGATAGTTTTCCCCACCGCGAATGATCAAAAAATAGTCCATTCCATGATCTATGACGTGAAAAATGGCCAACTTGATAACCGCGGGATTGAAAACCATCTGACAACGGTCGACCGGTTGATCAAAAATTATGAAGCAGATTCTTTTATTGCGGGATGCACGGAATTTCACATTGCCGCAAAGAAGAGAACGCAGTCTGCCGGTTGTATCGATCCTCTGCAAATTCTCGCTGAAACAATTCGCGCGGAGGCACGAAAAGAAGATCATTCGCCATCGCAGAGTGAGCCTGAAGATGCAACATGGATCCATGCCGGGAGGCCATCTTGAGCGCGCGTCGCGAGTACGTACATGAATGGTTTTGCCGCGTTGCCCGGCAACATCCTGGCAGAACCGCAATTGAAGTTGGAAACAGGCACGTGCCATTTAGTGCGCTTCACGCTTCATCCATGTCTCTGGCCGACGGCATGGTGAAAAGAGGAGTGACCAAGGGCGATCCAGTATTCATTTTTGCAGAGGACCGTTCCTTGGTGATGACCGCGATGCTAAGCAGTCTCCTTTGTGGAGCCCTCTTTGTGCCCATGTTACCTGATACTAGGCAGGAAGAACTGGATAGGGTAATTCGTCTTTGCCAACCGAGACATGTTCTGGTGGAGCGAGCGTGCAGGCTAAGCGATACTTTTTCGAGATTCGATAGTAACGTACAACTGATCGAACTGGAGGAATTCGTAAATTTCCGTCCGGATGAAAGTGTCAATCAGGAACTGTCCGTACAACTGGATCCCGATGATCCTGCCTACATATTCTTTACTTCCGGAAGCGCAGGAACTCCCAAGGGAATCGTTGGACGACTGAAGGCCATCGACCATTTCATTCGGTGGGAAATTGGGCTTTTGAAGATTGGACCAGACGAACGGGTAAGCCAGTTGACCGTACCCACGTTCGACGCGTTCTTAAGGGATGCTTTTGTTGCGCTATGCTCGGGTGGAACCAGTTGCATCCCCGAAGATCCCACCATCCTGCTGGATGGCGAGAGGCTTCTCGAATGGATTGACCGGGAAAGAATCTCGCTCATTCACTGCGTGCCGTCTCTCTTTCGCACTCTTTTTTCGTTTATTCAGGACAGCGGCCAGTGCCGGTCGCTGAGGCACATTCTGCTTTCCGGTGAGCAGCTCTTTTCTGAAGATATTCGCAAATGGTGTTCGGTTTTCGGCGACAGAATTCAGTTAGTCAATCTCTACGGGCCTTCGGAAACAACGATGACGAAATTTGCCTATTTCGTGCGGCCCGCGGATCAACATAGGCGGTCGGTTCCTATCGGAAAGCCGATTGATGGGGCAAGAGCCCTTGTCGTGGATGAGAACAACCGGCCATGCCCGACAGGTGCTGTAGGAGAAATCTATATCCGAACCCCGTATCGTTCCCTCGGTTATTACAAAAATCCTGAACTGACCAACCGGATGTTTGTGCAGAATCCTTTTGTATCTGACCCGAACGACCTGGTTTATAGGACCGGGGATTTTGCTCGAATTCTCGATGATGAAAATTTTGAGTTTGTCGGACGCCGTGACGGGCAGGTGAAAATCAGAGGAGTACGCATAGAGTTGGCCGAAGTCGAAAACGTCCTGAGAGAATGCAGTACAGTTAAAAATTGCGTCGTGCTCGATCAGCGCGATACCCAGAACAATGCATATCTGTGTGCATATCTTGTACTCAGCAGCGGGACTCCGGATGATGTCCGCGGACATGCTGCCTCGCGTCTGCCTTTTTACTTGCTGCCCAATGCCTTTATTCAAGTGGAGGCTTTGCCTTTGACTACCAGCGGCAAGATCGACAGAAGGGCCTTGGCGCGCCTGTATTCCTCGGCTATAGCGGAAAGAACCACCTACCAGCCACCAGGCACTCCTAGGGAACAAGCCCTTGTGGACATATGGAGTGATGTGCTCGGCATTCAACGATTGGGCATCAACGATAATTTCTTCGAAATTGGCGGGCATTCGCTGCTTGCCATGCAAGTGATTTCTCGAATACGAAAATCGTTGAAAGTGGAATTGTCCGTGCGCTCCATATTTGTTTCACCAACCATTGCGGCATTAGCGAAACAAATGGAACGCGATGGAAATGGCGCGGGACACGATGAGCGGACCAACCTTTCTGCGGTCGCGGAGAATCAGCTCGCTAGCATTTTGGCAGAAATAGAACAAATGTCAGACGACGAAATGCCTTTGCTGGGGCTGACGAACAACACCAATAACGAACCATCCAAGCGATAAAACCATTCTCTCTAATTCAATTCACGGTCGTTTCGACTCTTCCAAGGCGTGATTTATGCATCTGGATACGATCCAGCGGATTGCCGCACTTTCGCCAGCAGCTAGAACGTTGCTCCAGGCCAAACAAGAGAAGCTGGCATGCGAAAAGAACTGGCCGCTCTCGTATGCGCAACAGCGGTTGTGGTTCCTCGACCAACTGGAGCGGGGGAGCGTTGTGTACAACATGCCGTTTGCGCTGCGGTTGAGTGGGCGGCTGAATCGAGAGGCATTGCAGAGGAGTCTGACCGAAATCGTGCGCCGGCACCGGGTCTTGCGTACAAGCTTTCCCGTAGTAGGAGGAGAGCCGGTACAGAAGATTGCCGGGGTTCAGGCATGGCCGTTGCCGTGGGTGGACTTGTCACAGTTGGAGCGCGAGGCTGGGGAAGCGGCGATGCTGGAGATGGCGGAGGATGAGGCAGGAAGGCCCTTTGATTTGCAGCGTGGGCCGCTATTCCGGACGGCTCTGGTGGAGCTGGGCGAAGAGGAGCATGTGTTGTTGGCCAGCATGCATCATGCGGTCAGCGATGGTTGGTCGGTTGGAGTGCTGGTGCGGGAGTTGACGGTGCTGTACCGGGCCTATGGTGAAGGGCAGGTATCACCGTTGCCTGAGTTGGGAGTGCAGTATGCCGATTTTGCGGTATGGGAGCGGCAGTGGATGCAGGG
>JASLFF010000557.1 GCA_030150795.1 Terriglobales bacterium
CTCCTGAGAAGGCTAGCGGTTCTAACGCTGTTGCATCATAGACACTCAATGGCCTCTTCCGGACTTCGGACTTCGCAACGAACCAGCTGGAGAATCGCCGGACAACAAGCATTTCTCACCTTTTCTTAAAGGCCACGTTCACCAGCAGCTTGTCACCTTCTATATCGACTACGTTACAGAAGGTCCGCTCACCGCGCCGGGTGAAGTCGAGGCCTACGCGGCTTCCACCCACGCGCATGTTGCGGATGCTCAGATGCTCCAGAAATTCCGGCAGCGCAGGATTCACGATGTTCAACTCTCGTCTTTGCGCGCTGGGACGGATACCAAGAACCGACATCAGGATAAGAAATACTGAGCCCGAGGCCCACGCCTGCGGCGAACACGACACGGGATATTGCACAGGCTCGTCATGCTCCCGCCGTTCAATACCACAGAAGAGCTCGGGCAAACGGTAATCGCGGAAATTCAATGCCGCCTGGAAGAGGGCCGTAAATAGCTGGTTGGCCGGCTCGCGAAACTCATAAAGAGCCATGCCATGAGCAATGAGCGAATTGTCATGCGGCCACACGGAGCCGCGGTGGTAGCTGAGAGGATTGAACACACGTTCGCCGCGTGACATAGTTCGCCAGCCCCAGCCGGAAAACATATCGTCGCGCATGAAGCGCTGCGTTACCGCCTTGGCGCGCTCTTGCGGCAGCATGCGGGTGAAAAGCAGGTGGCCAGGATTTGAAGAAATAACTTCGGTCTGCCGCTTGTCACGGTCCAGCGCCATTGCGTAAAAGCCGAGCTTGGGCATCCAGAAGGCTTTTTCAAACCGCTTGGCCATCTCTCCGGATTCTTTTTTGAGCTTGTCCGCCGTCTTGATGTCACCAAAGGACCGCAACAGAGAAGCCATCCTGTACTTGGCCTCATAGACGTAGCCCTGCACTTCACACAACGCGATTGGCGTTTTGGCAACTTCGCCATCATGATGCATGATGGCGTCCCATGAATCTTTCCAGCCCTGGTTCGCCAAGCCCTTGGGCGAGCGGCGCTGATATTCGACAAAACCGTCGCCATCGAGATCGCCGTAAGAGTCAATCCATTCCAGCGCGCGATAAGCATTCGGGAGCAGGTCTTTTACCAGTTGCTCGTCGGCGGTCCAATTGAAAGTCTCACTCAGCAGGATGAGCCAGAGCGGCGTTGCATCCACCGATCCGTAGTAGGGACCGAAAGGCATCTCGCCCGCGCGGGTCATTTCTCCTTCACGATACTCGTGCAGAATCTTGCCGGGCTCTTCATCGCGCCAGTCATTTTTCTCTTTGCCTTGGTGTGAAGCAAGCACACGCAACGTTTCAGCCGCCTGCCGCGGGTTCAGCATCAACGACTGGTAAGCGGCAATGATGGAGTCGCGGCCGAACATGGTGGCGAACCACGGGATGCCGGCGGCGATCACACGTTCCCTGGCCTCAGGAATCTGCAGCGCGTGAAAATCGGCTTTACAGGTATCCACCATCTCACTGAAGATGCTGTTGCTGGCGCTGAAACTGGTTGAATGCGATGCCCAATCCGCAATCGCTTCACGCCGCAAGCGCAGCTGCGCGCCAAAGTCAGGCCGTACGGAGCGAGAGCGCTTGCCCTCCACGTGCGGGACAATGGTGGTCTGGAGCTGGAAGCGCTTGAAAGGTGGCAGGCGCAGCTTCCATCGCGCCGTGGTGCCATCCACCAAATCCGGTTCAGGAGAAAGATGAATGATGGTTTCGCGGGCAATGCCATCCAGACCGCCATAATGAAACACAATCGAATCCCCGCGAACAATCGGCAGGAAATAATGGCCTAGCTTTTCTCGTGCTACACCGCGCACCTGGAAGACGTCCATGAAATCGGCTTCATAGGCCAGTTCGATATTGAGCTCAAGTTCATGGAAGTTGAAATTCTCAAAAGAAAAATTGTCAAACAGAGTTTCAGAGGAAAGCAGCTGCTCCCGGCGGATATGGACAGTGTTCTCGGGAATCTCATACGTCTCACGCATAGTGCTCTTGCCGGTGGTGAGCTCGATCTGCGAAGCAAACGTCTGCTCCGTACTGGAGGAAAGCACCACGGTGCGGTATCCGTCAACGCGAAGCTCCAGCCGGCTGAGAAAACGGGTATCGTCATGGAAAAAGCCAACGTCTGGCGCGCCGGGCGGCATGATGTCCCCGGAAACGGTGGTGGAGAGAAACGTCTTGCCATCGATCAGGGTAAGATTGTTGGCCTTGCGCGGTTCCGCGTTCTGGTATACCAGACGCGGCTCTGGATAAGGCGGAGATATTTCAACCAGTTCAGAGTGGGCTATCAGAAGTTTCGCGCTCATGCCACAATCTGCTCCGCTTCGGCCACATCATCATGCAGAATTTCTGAATAAAGATTGATGTAATCGCGGGTCATTCTCTGTACGGAAAAGAACTCTTCCATATAGCCGCGAACAATGGGCGCCGGCATGTCAAGATTGCGGGCGCACTCCGCTAACTCGGCGACGGTCTTGCGCACGTTTCCGCTCACACCTTCCTTGATCACTTCTCCAACAGATCCGCCGGGCATAGCTAAAACCGGCGCTCCACAGGCCATGGCTTCAATCATAACAAGGCCGAAAGGCTCGTCCCACTGCACGGGAAACAGCATGGCTCGAGATTTGCCAA
>JASLFF010000579.1 GCA_030150795.1 Terriglobales bacterium
CGCCAGCAGTCAGTACTCAGCATTCAGCCCGGGAGCAGAATAGTAGTCCTAGCAAAAACCTTTGAAAACGCAGAGGAACAGAGGGACCGGAGGGAATTTAGAGCCAATGTTCGTGTTTTCCCTGATTCCTCCGCTTACTCCTTTCCTCCGTGTTTCAAGGTTTTCGTGACGAAGTCGAAAATGTTTCAGAACTGAATCCTGAGTGCTGAACGCTTGACTTAAAGCTCCTTACAAACTAAAAAGCTGGCATGAAACTTGAAAACAAAGTGGCTGTGATCACCGGCGCTTCCATGGGTATTGGTGAGGCGATTGCTAAGTTGTTCCTGCAGGAGGGCGCCAAAGTTGTGCTCTGCTCGCGTGACTTGGCGCGGACTAAAGCCGCGGAGCAGCGCATTGGCGGTGGCGCAAATACATTGAGCGTCGCATGTGACGTGAGCAAGCGCGACCAGGTGGATGCGCTGGTGAAAGCCGCCGTCGCAAAGTTCGGGCGCATTGATATTTTTGTGAACAATGCCGGCTTTGGATTGAATGACGCCGTCGCCGACATGGACATGGCCGAGTTCAGGAGAATGTTTGAGACAAATCTGTTTGGCGCAGTTGAGTGTATGCAGGCCGTGATCCCCATCATGCGCCAGCAGGGCGGCGGCGACATTGTGAATATTTCATCCGTCTCGGGCCATATTGCAACGCCATATATGTCCGGCTATGCCGCAACCAAACACGCTATGAATGCCATCGGCAAGGCCGGGCGAATGGAACTGCTGCGGCACAACATCAATGTGCTGACCGTCTGCCCCGGCTACATTGCCACGGACTTTGTGAAGAACATGGTTAAAGGCAAGCATTCAGAGCGTGTTGGATCGTCAGTCAAATACGCCGTGACGCCGGATGTTGTAGCCGACGCAACTTTGCAGGGGCTGCTCAAGCGCAAAAGGGAAGTGATAGTGCCAAAGTTCTACAAATGGTTTATCAAGCTGTATCAGACTTCGCCATCAATGGTGGAGCGGGCAATTCGCAAAAGGCTGAAGCCGACATCGCAGGTAATGGCGGAAGCGGCGAAGAAGAGCAATTAGCAACTCGCAATTAGCCAGTAGCTCTAGCATTCCCCCGTGGACTGCTTGCTGTCCAAATCGTTTGCTTTTCAGGATTTGCTACAATCCTACGGCTGCAAGGAGACGCCAATCGCCATGGGCGCGGATGCCTTTCTTGTCTTTTATGGAATCAAGATCGCACTGGATCCCGAAGATGAAAGCCTTTGGGAGGCCATCGAATCCGAAGCTGAGCCGCGCATCCTAACGGCGCAGCGCGCCGGTTTGGACACATGGGTTGGACGTATGACCGACGGGGAGGACGAATTTCTCTATATCGGACGCAATTTAGGATCGCTTGGCGATCAGGAAAGCAGCTATCTGCAGATTGGAATGGAGGAACTCTCCCTGCTTTCCTTGAAAGTTGCAGCCAAGTTGAAAGAAGTCGGCTTAGAAGGCGATCCTGCTTTTCATCTTCAGTTAGAGGCGCAATACTGATTGTCTCCGAACGGACTGCAAGACGGCTTCAATGAATAAGTCTCGATCAAGCTATCAAAAAGGGTTCGTGATTTGCGTGCTGTGCTTGATTCTGGATGTTTGGCTGCTGGTATCCGGAGCAACCCAAGACCGCGCGGTGGCCTGGGGAGCGATGTTCGTTTTTGCATTGTTCTCCGTTGCCTTCGCTCTCCCGACGTTTGGGCTGCACAGAAAAAAGTCTCTTACGCCAGTTTTGCGTCGTCCGGGCACGTTTCCGCGGGTGGTCCTCTTTTATGGCGTTAAAATCCTGATTCCCCAGAGAAAGAAAAAACTGATCGAGAAGATTGAAGCTGATCGCTCATCTGCGGGATTGAAGCAGGCAGGAGTTGAGACCATCTCTGGCTATATCGGCAAAACCTATTTCTGCTATGTCGGCCGGACCCTGGGCACTGTGGGCCTGGATTTCGCCGGCCACATCCAGTTCAGCATAGATTCCTTATCTAAAATTTCAGCCGATGTACAAGCCAGGCTCAAAGAATCAGGCACAACGGGGTCGGCCAGCTTTCATATGTGGCAAAGCTGATGGAGCTGCTTTTTTTTTCGACTGTAAACGGCTCTCCGCAAAAATCCCGTATTCCCGCATTCTTGTACCATGGAAGCAAACTCGCGTTGGATCGCGTCCGGCTTGCTGATGGCGCTGGCAGCGATGGTGATGATCTTCAACAAGCTGACGGTTTGCTCATGGGTGCGACAGAAGAATCCGGCCGCGACAATTTCCCTGATCGGTGGATGCCTTGGGGCGGCTGGGTGCTTGATGAGCCCTGCGCCATGGTTGAGCAAACTGTGGTGGCTTCCGACCGGACTTGATATGATCGGCGCGCCATATCTGCTTGTGTTTGCTTGGATCGGAATCGAAAGATGCTTGAGCCGCCGAAAGAATCGTTTTTGAAATCGCCAGCGTTCTTACCGATGGTAGTGATCCCCGCTCTGCTCGGGATTTCAGAAAAATCAGCCCAGCTCATCCAACATGCCTGACATTTCTGAAAGCGCGTGCTTGTTCCCGGTTCGCTTGGCGGCTTCCACGCCGCTTTCCAGCATCTTTTTTGCGTCGGCGGTGCGTCCGTTGCGTTCCAGAGTCTGGGCGGCCATGAAATAGCCGTTCGTATAGTCAGGATGTAGTTCCAGAAGTCTTTTGAACTCGGCAAGCGCTTGTTCGGTCTCCCCAGCTTTGGAGTACTCCATAGCAAGGCCGTAGCGGGCGAAGGCATCGCCAGGATTCTGTTCCAGAAATTGGGCAAGCATTTGCAGGCGGCTGGGCTCAGTCATGAAAGAAATCTAACATAATTCTGATGAATCGCTTTGCGATTGCATGGTAGTTGCCCAACTAGATGTGCAGTGTGCAAATCAGCGCATGTTTTTTGTTTACTCCTGGGGTGGATGGCGCTACGATGAAGCTGTTGTGGCTTGTCCTTTTTTCTTCCCGAGCGAAAAAATTTCCATCGGCTGGCCTTTCCCCGCCCGTCTGCCGTTAGGCGCCGGTTTCACTGGAACGTGCCGGGCAGGAGCCGATGAGATCACTCCGTCAGAAACCGAGCTGCGCGATTTCTGCAATATGGGCTATGCCGGCGGGTGCACGCACATGCCGGCTAACCGCTGTATCGATAATGTCCGTTTTGCGATCGCGCGCGATGAAGAATCGCGGATCGTTCTGCACTACGTAAGCGAGCGCCTTCATCAGCCGGTGGAGTATGGCCGCCTAGAATATGATTGCCAGTCACAGATTTGGCTTGCGCCCATGCGCGACGCCTGCCTGCAACGCCAGGCCGAATGTTATGTGTCGGTATATCTTGAACGGCGGCCGCGTTTATAAGGATCAGAACGTTGATTCTGCCCCTATAGTTCAAACTGTACAACTTACCGAAGAACACGAATGAATGAACTGATGCCTGACAGGCAGGAGTAATCGTCCCTGCTAAGGCCTTCATGCGAAAATGGCAGTATGAATTCGCATGATGGCCATGAGACACCCATCCATATAGTGCCACCGCGGGCCGTAAGTGAATCACAATCACAGATGGCGGAAGTCGTTCTGCCGAATGATGCAAATCCGCTGGGCAACCTGCTTGGCGGAAGGCTCATGCACCTCATTGATATCGCGGGAGCGTTGGCTGCGCACAGGCATTCGCACAGTCATGTGGTTACGGCATCCATCGACCACATTGATTTTAGAAGGCCGGTGCACATTGGTGACCTGCTGATTTTGAAATCTTCAGTCAATCGCGCATTCAATACGTCCATGGAGATCGGCGTAAAGTGCTGGGTGGAAAACTATATTGCCGGTACTACGCAGCATGTAGCGTCAGCGTATCTGACGTTCGTTGCCGTAGATGCACATGGCAAGCAAAAACCCGTGCCACAAGTAGCGCCGGAAACCGACGAAGAAAAGCGGCGCTATGAGGATGCAGGTCGGCGCAGAGAGCTAAGAAAATGGGAACTGGGCCGGAAGAATGCGGTGAAGAGCTAGGCCGTAACAGCCATTCGCACCCCGAAAACTGACCCATCGCCGTTCCCGTATAATCAAGTTATACCTATGGCTCACGGACATCAGCACGGAGCCCAGCAGCAGGGACCATTCCCGCTGCTGGGCTCCGTGCTGATGTCCGTGAGCCATAGGTATAACTTGATTATACGGGAACGGCGATGGGTCAGTTTTCGGGGTGCGAATGGCTGTTACGGC
>JASLFF010000084.1 GCA_030150795.1 Terriglobales bacterium
ACTAATCTAATGCCTGAAGTCGCGACCAATTCGCTTGCCAATGCTTCATCTTCTTACCTGCGCTCCGCTATGCATCAGCCCATCCACTGGCATGAGTGGGGGCCGGAAGCGTTTGAGACCGCAAAGCGTGAGAACAAGCCGATCCTGCTGGACATTGGCGCGGTGTGGTGCCACTGGTGCCATGTGATGGACCGCGAATCCTACGAGAGCCCGGAGATTGCGGCGATCGTGAACGAGCATTTCATCGCCATCAAAGTTGACCGCGACGAGCGCCCTGACGTTGACAGCCGTTACCAGACTGCCGTCCAGGCGATCAGCGGGCAGGGCGGCTGGCCGCTCACGGCATTTCTTACACCTGAAGGCAAGCCGTTTTATGCGGGGACATATTTTCCGCCGCAGGATTATCAGGGCCGTCCCAGCTTCAGCCGTGTGCTGCTTACGCTGGCGCAGGCCTACCGTGAAAAACACGGCGACGTGCTGGAGTCGGCAGAGAGCGTGATGAGCGCAATCAGCCAGGCAGAGGGCTTCGCCGGCAAGTCCGGATCGCTGAAGCCGGAGCTGATTGACAGCATGGTTGAGTCGGCGGTGAAGCTGTTTGATCCTGAGCACGGCGGCTTTGGCTCGTCGCCCAAATTCCCGCATCCCAGCGGTATGGACTTGCTGATGCAACGCGCGGCGGAAAACGGCAGCGCGGAACTGCTCAACGTGGTCACCACGTCGCTCGACAAGATGGCGCGTGGCGGCGTTTACGACCAGCTGGCCGGCGGTTTCCATCGCTACTCCGTGGACGAGCACTGGATTGTTCCGCACTTTGAAAAAATGTCATACGACAATTCTGAGCTGCTCAAGAATTATGTCCATGGATATCAGCTCACGGGCAATGAGTTTTTTGCGTTAGTGGCGAAAGACATTGTCCGCTGGATGGATGAAGTGCTTTCTGACCGCGAGCATGGCGGTTTTTACGCTTCACAGGATGCCGACATCTCTCTGGACGACGATGGCGACTATTTCACCTGGACGCTGGACGAAGCCGAAGCCGTGCTGAGCACTGACGAGTTGCAGGTTGCGATGCTGCATTACGACATTGGCGAAGTGGGCGAGATGCACCACAATCCCGCCAAGAACGTACTGTACCTGCGCGCCAGTATTGAAGAGGTGGCCGAGCGGGTGAGGAAGTCGCCGCAGGAGGTGCAGACGATTTTGGATTCTGCCGAAAAAAAAATGCTGGCAGCGCGGCTGCAGCGCACGACTCCGTTCATTGACAAGACCGTGTACGTTGGCTGGAATGCGCTCTGCATCTCTGCTTACCTGAAAGCGGCGCGTGTGCTCAAGCTTGAAGATGCACGCCGATTTGCGTTGCGCTCGCTGGATCGCATTCTTTCAGAGGGCTGGAACGCGAAGCTGGGCTTGCAGCGCGTGCTGGCTTATTCCGATCCGCAGGCGGCGAAGCGTCGCGTTCCCGGTGTGCTGGAAGATTATGCATTCACTGCCGTCGCATGCCTGGATGCCTATGAAGCCAGCGCCGACCTAAGCTATTTCCATTTTGCGGAAAAGATTGCTGTAGCCATGGTGGCGCGATTCCATGATTCCAATGAAGGCGGCTTTTTTGATATGGCCAGCGGACCAGACGTGGGCGATGGAATTGTGCTGGGCGCGCTTGCCGCGCGTCGCAAGCCTTTGCAGGATTCACCAACGCCAGCGGGAAATCCCATGGCGGCGATCGCTCTTTTGCGGCTGCATGCTTATACCAATGACGCGCGCCACCGCGACCTTGCTGAAGGAACATTGAAAGCCTTTGCCGGGATCGCCGCGCACTACGGCCTGTTTGCTTCCACGTATGGAATCGCGCTGGGAATGTATCTGCATCCGCACACGCAGGTGGTAGTGGTCGGCAGCGGAGCAAGAGCGGAACAACTTGAAACCGCGGCGTTCAAGCATCTGTCCTTGAACCAATCCGTTATCCATTTGCAGGAAGGTGAGGCAGTGCCGCAGATGCTTCCACCGGCGCTGGCAGAGACGATCCCCAATTTACCGGCGATAAAGAAAGGCCACACCGTGGCCGTGATCTGTAGTGGTTTCAGCTGCAAGCCACCGATCTCAGAAACTGCGGAGTTGGAGAAGTCGCTGGCATCCTAGTCTAAAACCAAACCTTACCGCTGATGACACTGATTTACACGGATCAAAAAAGTTCAATAGAACTCTTTTGAATTTAAAATCCGTGTCATCCGTGGCGAGATTTGTTTTTGTCCAAAGCGGCAGCAGGCTCTCAGACGGTCTTCACCAACAGAACCAAATTGAAAACAGCCAAAGCGCTCAAATCACATGTATCCTTCCAGCACTACCGCTGCGCGATTGAGCGCATCCGTCAGCACCTGCAACTGCGCCGCTGTAAGCTGCGCGTCTTTCGCGTCAATCGATTCATTCACTCCGGGGATCACCACGGCGGCATAACCGGTGTATTGTCCCGGCGCATAAATCAGATGTCGAAACCAGGGGCGGTTCGGCAGACCCTGCGGTGAGAGCAGAGCACGCTCAGCGGCAATCAAGACCTGATTCAGCTTGGCTGCATCCTGCGGCGGATTTTTTTGGACTGCAAGAATTTTTGCTCCGGCATTCATGAATCGCTTCGCCGCATCGGACGCCTTGCTGAAGTCAGGCGCGTTGGCGCCGAGCATGCGTGTAGCTTTATCGCGTGAGTTGTCGATATAAGCGCCAATTTCCTTGCCATAAAGCTCGTAGTCATAAGGCAGCACGTCGGCCTGGGACATGTGCAGCGCTTCAATGCCAAAGACGCGCGCCATCTCCTGCTCGTAAACAAACGTGGGATCGGCAAACTTTTTGAACCAGTTGAAGTTGTCAAACGCGGAGTGGTAGACGCCATACTGTCCGCTGGACGTCATGTCCGTGGAAGGAATGCCGAGGTGCTGAATGAAAACGCTGTAGTCGGAACCGCTGCCGAGGTCGCCCACAGGCACATCATTTTCAACACGCGCGTTGGGCATGCGACCCTGGCCGCTGTCAGGACGGCGCTGCGGCTGTCCCATTTTTTCATCTTTCCACACGTTGTAAAGCATGCCGCCCCTGGGGCTGGGAACGACTTTGGTTACGTCGCGCATAAAACCTTTAAGGCTCGGCACCGCCGATGCGCCAAAGTTTGAGCCGGACACCGCAACATCAAGATTGAAATACGCGACGGCGTGGGCCAGATCTTTTTCATGCTCCTCGCCCCACTCGGTGCTTCCTATCAAACCTTCTTCCTCGGCATCCCAGCTTGCAAATACGATTGTGCGGTCAGGCTTCCAGCCGCGCCGCAGCAGTTCGGCAAAGCCATGCACGGTCTCAAGCATTGCGGCGGTGCCGCTGTTCGGGTCCACCGCGCCATACACCCACGCATCGCGATGGTTCCCCAGCACCACCCACTCGTCGGGATATTTCGTTCCCTTGATTTTTCCGATCACATTCCAGATGGTCCAATACCGGTAATTCTGTTTGAGGTGTATCTTCACCTTCACCGGCCCGGGGCCAACGTGATAAGTAAACGGCAGAGCGCCTTGCCAGTCGCGCGGGGTTTCCGGCCCAGCCAGATTTTGCAGGATCGGTTGCGCGTCTCCGTACGATAGCGGCGTTGTCGGAATCTTCGGCATGTCCACTGCCTTCTCCGGCGGCACGCGCTTCGACTCCGGCAGATCAATCGTCGAAGCAAATCCCGGCGTCGTGGGATCGCCCGGATACTTAAACATGTACTGAATCGACCCGCGCTGCACGCCGCTCTCCGGACGCCACGGCCCCTTGGGGTACGCGTCGCCTTTGAAGTAACCATCATCAATCGGGTCAGAATAGATGATCACTCCCGCCGCGCCGTGTTCTTCCGCCACAAAACTTTTTACTCCGCGAAAATTATCTCCATACCGGACAATCACGATCTTTCCCTTCACATCGACCTTGAGGTCTTCAAGCTTTTTAAAATCTTCCGGGCGGCCGTAATTCGCGTACACGACCTCCGCTTCAACGTCGCCAGAAGGCGACGACCCATTAAACGGCATCACTACGCGCGGATTGTCCGCCAGCGGATCGCCATCAACATGCTCAGGCCGTGGGCCATTCATCTTCACATTCGCCGGCGCAGTCACCGTCACGCTGATCTCTGACGGACGATTCATCCACACCGAATACTTGACCTCTTCCGTCTCCAGGCC
>JASLFF010000584.1 GCA_030150795.1 Terriglobales bacterium
CGCCACGTTCAGCGGTCCCAGGGTTGCCGCCTTCGCATTCAGCGCGTCGGCGTGAAGGTTGGGCCAATGGCCCGTGTCCAGGCGTCCGATCAGGTTTTCCAGAGCGGTAATGGTCTCTGCCGGAGTGAACGTGCAGTGTGCGGCGCGATGCACGAAGATCTGGCGTAGAAGCCTTTCGTTGCCGGCTTCACGCACCACGTCACGATAAGCGCTTTCATTCTGGTTGGAGACCAGGCCATCACCTTCAGTGTGCATAGTGAGCACCGGGAAGTCGATGTCGCCATTGAAGATGATGTTCTGTTCAAGGTAGTTCACCGCGTTAGGATCGGCAGAGATGCGCGCCGCCTTGTTTAGGGTTTCTAAATCGTCTTCCAGATTGAGCCCCGCTTGGTTGTACAGAGCGCGAACTTCCGCGCCATTGATGGAGTGTTCAAACTGCTCCCTGTAGTTCACGCCGGTATTCCATGAAGGATTGCCGCCGGCGCGAAACTCCAGTTCCGCGCGAAAGGCAAAGATAAATGGGAAGTCTACCTGCTGGGCCCACAAGAACTGGTTGGCAGCCTGGGAAGCAAAATCGTTGGCGGCCGGTTCGGGTGAGGCAGGATTAAACCATCCAGGCAAATCTCCGAAAGAGTTTGCCAGTGCCAGGCGCGCCCGGCCCTGCGGCGTTGCGTTGGCCGCGGCCAGCAGTTGCTCCGCCAGCAAGAAGTTGGCGGTCGGATTGGTAATGTGGACAACCTGAAGCGGTCCGCCGGGATTGAAGAGAGTCTTGAAAGCGAAGGCGGAATCCAGCGTCTGGTTCCAGGTGGCCACGCCGCCGGAAAGCACGCCGCACATGGGCAGCGCCGCGTCAAACCGCTTGGGATTTCTCTGGATCAGGCCGGCAGTAATGATGCCGCCCAGGGAATGTCCCCAGGCGATGGTGCGCGTGGGCGTGCCAACCTGCGCGTTGAAGAGATCAAGGACGGCAATCTGGTCCACCAAAGCTTCATGAATTGCCCAACCTGTGGTGGCATAGGATGAGCCCGCCAGAGCAAAACCATTCGCCAAAAGGAATGCGCGTGTGCCGGGATCACCTACATCCTGTGCCGGATTGGTTGAGCCGGGCGTTACATAGCCGTGGGAATACAGCAGCAATGTGCCGTTCCAAGGCGAAGGCACTTCAATCAGGTATTTGGCTCCATCCGCAAAGGTGCCGGTAATCGTGGTGGTTGCGGCCTGGGCCGGGACCGCAGCCAGGCACACCAGCGCCAGTGTAAAAACTAAAATCAGGCCAAAGCGTGAGTTCATAAGCCTCATGGGGAAGGTCTCCTTCTTGTGGAACTTGGCATTAAGCGATTGAAGATAGAGGCCGCCTGGAATAATTACAGGCGAGCTTTGATACACGGCCGTCTTAATATTGCGGACGCAACAGCGGGGCTGGCGTAACGGCTGATTCATACATCCTGCTGGAAGCAGGTACAGGAACGGTGCGGAATTATCTTAGACGGCTTGCACTTTGTCAAAAAGCATAGGGGCTTTCACCACAAAAACTCCAGCATGCTCACCCTGGCCATGGACGGTCCTGACTTTTTGTTTTGAGACGCCGATTCGCGGGAACGTTACTGCGTATTTCGATCGTTTACTTCCGCCGAGGCCGGGGCACCAGTTCTCCGCCGCAATTTGGGCAGACGTTCTTCATCTCCGCCGCGCATTTTTCGCAAAAAGTGCATTCGTAAGAGCAGATTATCGCCATGCCGTTCGCCGGCAACGCCTGATGGCATTTTTCGCATTCTGGTTTCATCTGCAATGCCATGGTGTTGCCCTCTATCGGATATGAATGTTCAGCAGGTACGGGCTGCTGAACTCCGTCATGTCGCCCACCTTTTTCCCAGCCACTGGTAAGAGCCGCGCAGAAAGCGGTTTGTGCCACTTGACCGCCAGGCTGGCCATATCGCGGATGATGCTTTTCAGCTCATGCAATGAAATATCGCCGGGCAGCGGGATGGCGTCTAAACCGGTGCTGCAGACAGACGAGTAGGACATGAGTGAATCGCGGCTGACCGTGCCTGCTTCCCATCGTTTTGCGAGGACGGAATCTTCCAGCACCGGCAGCATGAGTCCGCTATAGCCGGCTTGCTGTACCGGCACTTTCTTCACTGCGGTGGTGATGGTGTAAGCCACGCTCAGGCTTCCGGCTGACCCAATCTCGCCATGCAACAAAGATTCCATGGCTGCGCCAATGGAAATTTCTTTCAGAGGGACGGGCGTCAGGTCAATCCCTTGATACTTCCAAGTGGTGCTCATCGAGACGCGATGCGCGATCTCTTCAACTTTCTTAGCCTCAGCACCCAGAGCCGCAGTCAGTTGGTCGCCCACGGTATTCAGATCGCCTTTAGCAGTGGCAAATACCTGCTGCACGATGTTGGCCGACTCCAAGCCGATGGCAAAGCCATGTCCCGCGTCTGAGGTGTACGACACGGGAAAGAATGGCGCGACCTGCGGCGGAAAAGCGCCTGCGGCAAAATGGAAATTACCTTCACTGTGTTCTGTGTGCTCTTCCAGATACTTGATGACCTGCGCGGCAGCGCGAACGCCGTTCCAGTGGATTCCCGCATCGTCAGCCACCACCACAAAGCCATTGATGTTCTGCGTCTCGGCCAGGATTCGCG
>JASLFF010000655.1 GCA_030150795.1 Terriglobales bacterium
TTCCGATTGTTTCTCAAATATTTCCCACGAAGGCATGCTAACGACGCGCACTTTGCGTCCTTCCGCGCTCAGGGTTTCATATGCGGACACGCAGAGAGAAACTTCGCTTCCGGTGGCCATAAGGATCAGTTCGGGTTTCCCATCCGGCGCATCAGCCAAAACATACGCGCCTTTTGCCACGCCGGAGGCCGCTGCGTACTTGCTGCGGTCGAAGGTTGGAATGGCCTGGCGGGTTAGCACCAGCGCAGCCGGCTCATGCCGAAGCTGCATGATCACGCGCCAGGCTTCCGTGACTTCATTGGCGTCTGCCGGACGCAGTGTAATAAATCCATGCAACGCACGGAGTGATGCGAGTTGTTCTATCGGCTGATGCGTTGGACCATCTTCACCCACACCAATAGAGTCATGCGTGAAGACATAAATGACAGGAATTTCCATGATCGCGGCAAGCCGCATGGGCGGACGCGAATAATCACTGAAGATCAGAAAGCCGGAGCCGTAAGGTCGGACCTTGCTGAGTGACAGTCCGTTCAGGATGGAGCACATGGCATGTTCGCGAATGCCGAAGTGGAAGTTGCGCCCGCCGTAGCTGTCGGCTTCAAAGTCGCCTGCGCCCTCAAAGGTGAGGTGCGTTTTGGTTGAGGGAGCAAGATCGGCTGCTCCGCCGATGAGCCAGGGCACGGTTTGCGCGATGGCATTCAGCACTTTGGCGGATGAGTCTCGGCTGGCCATGCCTTTAGGATCGGCAGGGAAGACAGGCAGGTTTTTGTCCCAGCCTTCAGGAAGCTGGCGATGCTGCATGCGCGTGACCTGGTCAGCGAGATCGGGCGACGCCTTCTTATATTGAGCGAACGTGGCTTCCCATGCGGTGCGCAGATCGTGCCCGCGTTTGCCCATGCCTTCCGCAAAATGCTCCCGCACGCCATCTGGAACGAGGAACTTTGCATCTTCCGGCCAGCCGTAAACGCGCTTGGCTCCGCGAATTTCTTCTTCACCCAAGGGCTCGCCGTGGGCTTCTTTGGTGTCCTGTTTTTTGGGAGCGCCATAGGCAATGTGGCTGTCAACAATAATAAAAGTCGGTCGGTCCTGGGTTTGGTGAAACACATTGAGGGCGCGGGTCAGCAAATCGAGGTCATTGGCATCGCCCACTCGGGTGACGTTCCAGCCATATCCCATAAATCGGGAGGCAATGTCTTCACTAAAGGCCAGCTTGGTCTTGCCTTCAATCGTGATGCGGTTGTTGTCGTAGATCCAGCAGAGATTGCTGAGCTTGAGATGGCCCGCCAGCGATGCCGCCTCACTGGACACGCCTTCCATCATGTCCCCATCACCGCAGATGGCGTAGACGTTGTAATTAAATAGCTCAACATTGGGCTGATTGAAATGCGCAGCCTGCCATTTCGCGGCAATCGCCATGCCCACGCTGTTGGCCACGCCCTGGCCTAGCGGACCGGTGGTGGTCTCAACGCCAGAAGTCAGCCGATATTCGGGATGTCCGGGGCATTTGCTATCCAACTGACGGAAGTGCTTGATGTCGTCCAGGGAAACGGCAGGTTCGCCCAGCGTTTCATATTTCGGATTGACGGCCTTTACGCCAGCAAGATGCAGCAAAGAATACAGCAGCATGGAAGCGTGTCCATTAGAAAGGACAAAGCGATCACGGTTGGGCCAGATGGGATCTTCCGGATCGTAACGGAGAAAGCGCTGCCAGAGCAGATAAGCCACGGGCGCCAGGGCCATAGGCGTTCCCGGATGCCCGGAATTTGCCTGCTGCACCGCATCCATGGCGAGCGTGCGGATGGTGTTGATGCAGAGCTGATCGATATCGCCTGCGTTTTTTAAGTCTTTGGTCTGATCGGCAACTTCTGGCAAGGTTACGGGAAGAGCCATTCTCTTAAGCAACCTCCAACAGATAAGCCTACGCTAAATTGAGGCCGTCTGGGGAGTGCGGAAGCGCTTTTTGAGAGATGCTGATGGAAGAAGCTGAGGAAAATTGGGCAAAACACAAAACCTTACCGCTGATAACGCTGATTACACTGATTTACACGGATCTAAAACGTTCAATAGGACCATTTTGACTTTGTAAATTTTTGTCACCTGCGTTGTTGTTCTGAAAATGCGAATAACTCGCTGATTCCAAAGGATGGAGAATTTCGCAATTTTGTCGCAAAGCAAAGATCTCGATAACTTCTAACGCAACCCTATTTCCGAGTGTATTGCAGCACCACATCAAGAACGCGCCATTCACCGTTTAACTTTCAGACCCCGCCTCACGACGACGCCCTTGCGCTTCTCTAGTCCTTCACCTCCGCCAGGTTGAACAGGGGACTTGCACCCCCAAGCTGTCGAACATGTTCGGCACACAATGCAAAAGCGCGACCAGGTAGTCGCGCTTTTGTTACTGAAGAGGCAAATAAGGAGCCACAATCCCAGGTTCGGCGATGACACCCCCTTGGCAACCACCGCCGATCCTAGTTTGTGCTTTTTCCGTTCATCCTGTTGAGTAGTGCAGAAAAGAGTGAAAGCGTTTCATCAAGTTGCAAATTTTTTTAGGCCAGTGAACTGGCGGCCAGATGCCTCGTCCAAGAAATGTACTAATTCGCGCTTTTCTTTCGCCATGAATATAGCTAATATACGGCGTGATTACTGTTAATCAAGTCGTAATTTCTTGTATGACTAAGTTCCGGGGGATAGCTTCCGTTTTCCGCATCCATGCGCTCTGGGTCAACCCCACGCCAAAGTGGGATCAGGTGGGATATCCAGGGAGGGGGTAGGGGTGCCCGGGATATTAACTAGAAGGTAAATTTGGGGATTGCCAACATCGCCGAAATTGCCAGAAGTGACAAGTGAAAAGCCGCTCAGGCGGCAAGCAAGAAATGTTCTTTGACAACTGAGGCTGCTAGCCAGTAGCTCCTAGCTGCTAGCCTGGTGTCTCAGAAATACCTTTTACGAAGGTTTGGCCGATGCTCGCTTGCCCAAGGATGTTTCGCGCAGCCGAGGGCACCTCTACCCCAGCCCGCGCAAAGAGCGGCGCAGTCTGGGGGCTCCTGGGGCTGCGGTCCACAATGATTTGTTTATTGCATGCATTGTCGAGCTATCTCAGGGACACAATAGCTTGGAGCCAGCAGACTTTGGTGATCCTTAAAGAGCAGCGGGGCCGATCCCTCTGCCTTCGCAGTAGAGGCTGGAGAGCCCATACAGAATGAAATGCTTCGGCATCGGGATGGCGGGTTGACGAGGGGAACGTTCGAACGACGGATAGTTTTTTTAGAGCGACGGTCTCATAATCCGTCGGTCGATGGCTGATTTACTGTCCTCCTGTCTTGGTCGTGCTGGTCTGGCCGCTGCTGGGTGGCGCGTTTTTCACCCATTTGTCGAACCACGTAACCATTTCCCACAGGGTGTGCTCCGTGGATTCACGGGCCAGATAACCATGCGCCTCGTACGGAAGCTGCACGTAGCGGACGATCCCGCCATTGCCTTTGATGGCCTGGTACATCCGCTCACTCTGGATGGGGAAAGTTCCGGAGTTATCGTCGGCCATACCATGGATCAGCAGGATGGGGTGCTTGATCTTGTCCGCCTGCATGAAAGGCGAGACTTTGATGTACATCTCAGGGGCTTCCCAGATTGTGCGGCGTT
>JASLFF010000672.1 GCA_030150795.1 Terriglobales bacterium
CAAGACTCCATCCAAAATGTCGTGGCCTTCAACAACGTTATCCTGGTGCCCAGTACTCTCAGCATTCAGGGGATCGAGTTAGGCGGACCTACCGCCAATCCCACGTGGCCCCTTGCGACCGGCAATGCCATATACAACAACTTTATTACGGATGGCCAACACTTCCAGGGAGGCGGCGCGGCACTATTCGCTCGAGACCAGAATAATTTTACGGCAGAGAACAACGTGTTAATCGGGGGGCAAGCGGACATAAGTGTGGTAGAGGGCGGTTCGCTCTCCACGACAGGCATTAACCATGAGCTCTATGATGACCTAAAAGCGGATTTCGGAGATCTGAACACTTTCCATTATCAAGCCAATTCACCGACCACCATTTTCACCACATGGCAGAGTGAATGCCAATGCGATGCAAACTCACTTCTGGTGCCGGAATCACAGATCAACGCAGACAGTACGGGGCACTTGCAGACGGGATCAAAAGGCATTGGCCTTGGAGCGAACCTGACGAGCATAGCCACCGGTATGCTTGCGCCCCTGGCGAAGAACAAAGATGGATCTGCGCGACCCGCAACGGGAGCATGGAATGCGGGAGCCTATTAATCGCCAAAGCAGGAATCGGTAGTCTGGGCGAGACAGTCCGCCCATTTTTTATATCGTATGTAATCACGAATGAGTTTGGTGCTTGCTTCGCATGGGTTTCCGTCTATTTTGCGGGAAGACGCCGTTACCATTGCTTCTGCATCGCCCTGCATGAGACCATGCACTCTCATGTTCAAAACTGAGTCGCGCGACTTTTTATCGAGAAACCTGGTCCTGCAAACCGACAGCTATAAGTTCACGCACTGGAAGCAGTATCCACCGGGGACGCAATACGTTTACAGCTACCTAGAGTCACGCGGCGGGATGTTTTCCCAGACGGTGTTCTTTGGCCTGCAATATTACCTGCTGAAATATCTTTGCGGCTCCGTGGTAACGGAAGAAGATGTGATGGAAGCACGGGAGTTTGTTGACAAGCACATTGGGCCGGGCATGTTCAACGTTGAAGGCTGGATGCATATTGTCCGGAATTTGGGCGGCAGGTTGCCGGTGGCGATTAAGGCGGTGCCGGAAGGCAGCGCTGTAAGCGTGCAGAACGTTCTGATGACGATTGAAAATACCGATCCTGCATGTTATTGGCTGACGAATTATCTGGAGACGCTGTTGCTGAAGGTGTGGTATCCGATTACGGTAGCGACGCTTTCACACGGAATCCGTAAAGTGATTTTGGACGCGCTGCACCGCTCGGGCGATCCTGCGCTGATCGATTTCAAGCTGCATGACTTTGGCTACCGCGGAGTTTCCAGCGAAGAGACCGCCGGCATTGGAGCAGCGGCGCACCTGATCAACTTTAAGGGTACCGATACGGTGGCTGGTATCCGCGTGCTGCAACAGTTTTATCAATCGCACGAGATGGAAGGCTTCAGCATTCCGGCAGCAGAACATTCTACGATTACGGCCTGGGGCCGCGAGAATGAAGATCTAGCTTACGAAAATATGCTGGCGCAATTTCCGCAGGGGCTGGTGGCCGTGGTAAGCGATTCCTATAACGTTTATGAAGCCTGCGAAAAGCTTTGGGGCACGCTGCTGCGAGAAAAAGTGGAGAACAGGCAGGGAACTCTGGTAGTGAGACCGGACTCAGGCAAGCCGCGCGAGGTGGTGCTGAAGGTGCTGGACATTCTGGGCGCGAAATTTGGCTATGAGACGAATGCGAAGGGATATCGCGTGCTGAATCCGAAGATACGCGTGATCCAGGGCGATGGCGTGAATTACTGGACGATCCAGGACGCGCTTACGGCGATGAACCGAGCGGGCTGGTCTGCGGACAACATTACGTTTGGCATGGGCGGCGCGCTGCTGCAACAACTGAATCGCGACACGCAGCAATTTGCTTTCAAGTGTTCCAACGTGACAGTGAATGGCGAAGACCGCGACGTGTTCAAAGACCCCGTGGAAGGGCATGACAAAGCTTCAAAGCGAGGACGGCTGGCGCTGCACTTTAAAGATGGAAAGTGGAGCACCGCGCGGTTGCGCCGGGGAGTGGAAGATCCAGACGATAGGCTGAAGCCGGTTTTTCGCGATGGAGAACTGCTGGTGGAGCAGAGCGTTCCGGAAGTGCGCAGGCGGTCAAGGCTCGGGTGAAAAATCGAGCGGGGAAAGCTGGCGGCTAATTTAGGCAGCTCATCAATATTTGAAGTTTCGTAAAAAAGCACAAGGCCCTTCTGGCCTATCTCGCACGCTCTGCCCATTCACGCCAAAAATCAGACGTGACGGGACCCGAATGCGCGTGCTCGCGTGCGTCCGTCAGGATGACGAGTTTATTTTTGAAATTGGCTTAGGTTCCAGTGGAGGAAGCAGGGTCGGATGAACTGGTTTCAGCTTCCAGCGCTTTGAAAAAGCGTCCGGCAAGCATGTTAGCCGTGGCTTGAATCATGCGCTGTCCCACGCTGGCGATAAGGCCGCCGACGTTGACCTCGCCCGTGTACTCGATTTCAGTTGCGCCGCCAGCGTCTTTCAGGCTGAGTTCGCCTGAACCTTTTACGAATCCTGGCTGGCCTTTGCCTTCCACGACAAGCTTGTAGTGTTCTGGGGCAGTGATGTCCTTAAGAGAAACCGTGGCGGTGAAAACACCTTTTACCGGACCGACACCGGCAGTGAGTTTGGCTTTGTACTGGTTCTCATCTGTCTTCTCCATCTGCTCACAGCCAGGGATGCACTTCTGCAGGATCGCCGGATCAACCAGCGCGGCAAAGATGCGTTCACGGGGTGCGGTGATTTTCTGGGTGCCTTCAATCTTCAAAAGAAAACCTTTCACCACAAGGTCGAAAAACCGATTTTCATGTGCTTGCGCGGGCCGAAGGCCCTGGATGACAAAGGACACGAAGAATCACGAAGGAGTTTTGTGATCATTGGATTCCATCGTGTTCCTTCATGACCTTTGTGGTTAAGCTTGTTTATTTTGCGCGGCCGATTGCAATTTCAATCGCACGACGTGTATAGACCGTGGCCAGTTGCTTACGGTATTCGGCTGAGGCGTAGAGATCGGAATTGACGTCGACTCCGTCAGCGGCGTGAACGCATGCACTACCGAGAGTTTTGGCGTCCAGGGTGTTGCCTTTGAGCGCGCTTTCAACTTTCGATGCTCGATACGCCTTGGGCGAGACGCCAGTGATTCCAATGGCAGCCGATTGGCACTTGCCTCCGTCGAGAGACAGATTCACGGCGACGCCGACGACAGCGAATCCGGACGCGGGATGACGGACTTTGACGTAAGCCTGTGCAGGTTTACCTTTAGCGGCAGGGATGCGGATTTCACGGAGAATTTCTCCGGGCTGCAATGACGTGGTGAGCATTTCAACAAAGAAATCCGTGGCTTTGATTACGCGATCACCCTTGGCGCTGACGGCGACAAGCTCTGCATCGAGCGCGAGAATGGCGGCGGGCCAGTCAGCCGCGGGATCAGAGTGCGCCAGGCTTCCACCGATGGTGCCTTTGTTGCGCACCTGCATATCGCCAAGATGACTTGCGGTTTCAGGAAGAAGAGGACATGAGCGGCGCAGGACATCGGATATTTCAATCTGGAAGTGAGTGGTCATGGCGCCGATGCGGAGCTGTCCACCTTCTTCCTTAATATAGGAGAGATCACGGATGCGGCCGAGATCGATGAGCACCTTGGGCTGCATCAAGCGCAGCTTCATGGCGGGGAGAAGACTGTGTCCGCCGGCCAGAATCTTGGCGTCATCTTTGTGCTTGGCCAGGAGCGAGATTGCTTCGTCGAGGCTCTTGGCGGCGATGTAATCAAAACTTGCTGGGATCATGAGAATCTCCTGCGCTTACGCGGCGCCTGCTGAAGTCTTTTTAGGACCATTTTTGATGAGCTGCCAGACTACTTCCGGTTTGATGGGCATATCGATGTGGCGCACGCCGTATGGAGCAAGCGCGTCAACGATTGCGGCAACGATTGCGGGCGTAGCCCCGATTGTCCCCGCCTCACCTACACCTTTTGCCCCAAGAGGATTCACCGGCGATGGCGTTTCAGTGCTGTCGAGCTCAAGGTGCGGAATCATCACGGCTTTGGGCAGAGCGTAATCCATCAGCGTGCCGGTGACGAGCTGACCGGTCTCGTCGTACACAACTTCTTCAAACATGGCCTGGCCGATGGACTGCACAATTCCCCCATGGACCTGCCCTGCCACGAGCATGGGATTAATCTGCTTCCCGCAATCGTCAACCGCGACATAGCGCTGGAAGTTGATCTCGCCGGTTTCCGGATCAATATCAACCACCGCAATGTGCGTTCCGAACGGGAAAGTAAAATTCTTCGGCTCGTAAAACGCCGTGGCTGAGAGCCCGGGCTCCATGTCTGCCGGCAGATTTTTAGCGACGTGCGCTTCCAGCGCGATATCCATCATCGTCAAAGTTTTCCCGCTTGTGTTCGGCTCAGGCAAAGCTGCAGCGGGAGCCTGTCCCACCGGCATCGACGGCGCAGCTACTTCTCCCTTGCCTTTGCCATCCGCGCAGAATTTTCCATCAACGAAACTCGCCTTCTCGCACTGCAACACATGCGCCGCGATTTTTGCAGCTTTGTCTTTCAGTTTCTGAATCGCCATATATACCGCGACTCCGCCCACAGCGAGCCCGCGGCTGCCAAACGTGCCAATGCCATATTGCACGATGGCCGTATCACCGTGGATCACCGTCACGTCATTCACGCCCACGCCCAGTTCGTCCGCAGCGATCTGCGCAAAAGAAGTCTCCTCGCCCTGCCCATGCGGAGAAGCTCCCGTCAGCACCGTAACTTTTCCTGTCGGCTCCACGCGGACTGTCGCGCTTTCCCAGCCGCCCGCCGGCATCGCAGAAGACGGCCCCAACGCGCAAATCTCCACATAGGTCGATACGCCAATCCCCATAATGCGGCCATCTTTGCGCGCCGTTTTCTGCTCTTCGCGAAGCTTGGTGTAATCCGCCATCTTCAGCGCTTTATCCAGCGCGCCTTGATAGTTGCCGCTGTCGTAAAAAAGTCCGGTTGCGGTTTTAAAGGGGAATTCATTCGGCTGCGGAAAATTCTTTCGCCGCACCTCAACCGGATCCATGCGAAGCTCCAGCGCCACCAGGTCCAGCGCTCGCTCAACTACATAAGTCGCCTCAGGCCGTCCCGCGCCGCGGTAAGCATCTGTTGACATCTTGTTCGTGAACACGCCGGTCACGTTAATCTGGATCGCCGGAATTTTGTAGCAGCCAGAAAGCATCAGCCCGGTCAGCGTCGGAATCGCCGGCGTCAGCAGTTGGAAATACGATCCCATATCGGCAAACACGTTGTAGCGCAGGCCAGTAAGCGTGCCGTCATTCTTGAAGCCAATCTCAATGTACCCAGTCTGTCCGCGTCCGTGAATCGTGGCCTGCATATTTTCGCGGCGGCCTTCAATCCATTTCACCGGACGATTGAGCTGCATGGAAATCCATCCCATCAGCGCTTCTTCCGCATACACGTTGAGCTTTGAGCCAAAGCCTCCGCCGACTTCCGGTGTAATCAGCCGCAGCTTGTTTTCCGCCATGCCCAGCATGATCGCCACCTGCGTCCTGCACAAATGCGGTATCTGTGTCGACGTCCACAGAGTCAGCTCCTGCTCGCCCGGAAAATATCTTGCCAGCACGCCGCGCGGCTCCATCGCAATCGGCGCAAGGCGCTTGTGCAGTATTCTCTGCTTCACCACTTTGTCCGCACTCTTCAGCGCCGCTTCAATATCGCCTTCACCGGCCGTCAGCTTGTACGCCACGTTCGTGCCAAACTGCTCATGGATCACCGGGCTCTTTGCGT